>CAYRGR010000008.1:0-13031 GCA_964423755.1 uncultured Candidatus Peribacteria bacterium | reverse complement strand
GATTCATTAGATATTTTGTTATCATAAATATCAGATTCTGTAGTTCATACAATTTTAAATGTTTCCTTTTCTCATTCGTGACCATCAATTAAAGAACTAATAGTTACAAAGCTACCAATAATTACTTTTTTTTCTTTTTTAGAAGAAGTTTTAGAATCATCTATAAGTTCATATTTTTTTAATATATCTTCAATTTCTTGTATTCTTAATTCTACATGAGCTTGCTCATTTCTTGCATCTTCATATTCAGAATTTTCTTTAAGATCTCAAAAAGAAATAGCTTCTTTTAATCTTTCTGCAATTTCTGCTCTTTTAACTTCTTTTAAAGAAGTTAACTCATTTTGTAAATCTTTTAATCAGTCTTGAGTTAAAAAAATTTTTTTTGACATAAAAAATAAATGTTAAAATATAAAATTATTTAAGTAATAATTGTTTTAAAAAATCATAATTATTTTTATCTATTTCAAATCATATTGTCACTCATTCTAACATAGTTATAAATCTTGTTTTTGAATCTTGTTTAATTGAATTTAGATAAAAAGTATATCCAAAAAAATTATTTGATTCATAAATTTCATAGATTGTATGTAAATTTTTAAATCTTAATAAGATTTCATTATAAGGTAAATCAATAACAAAAATTTTTAGTTTATTTTTAGTGTTATAATAGGTAGAATAATTTACGTTTTTAAAAATAGGATTGTCTAAGATATTAAATATTCAAGAATTATTAATTTTATTAACTATTATATCTGGCATTAATTTAATATAAAGCGAATCAGGAATTCATAAAATGTCATCGTTATTTTTTGGTATATTAATTCATCATGAATTAAATGTAGGAACAGGATGATTAATTTTATCTATATTTTCATTAAGTTTATCTATGGATTCTAATAATTTTGAATTTATTTTATTTTGTTGTTCAAATTTTAGATCAATATTATTTAATTCAGTTGTATTTCAAAAAATATCTTGTTTTAAATTTTTTATTAATCAATAGTATGTTTCTGAGTAATTTGATAAAAATAAATTTATTCAAAAAACAATTGCTAATACAAAAATTATATAAGACAATAATTTCATTTTAAAAAAATTATTTTTTAAGTTTTACATTAGCAAAATCTAATTCTAAAGGAGTATCTCTTCAAAGTAAATTAACGCTTACTATAACTAATCATTTTTCTTCATTAATTTCTGTAATTTTTCAATCACTTCATTCAAATGGTCAAGTAGAGACTGTAATATAATCTCAAACTTTAAAATTAATTTTAAATTCTTCACTTTTTTTTGAAAGTATTCATTTTAATTTTTCTAATTCTTCTCATCTAACTGGCACTGGTACAGTACCAGCTCATAAAAATCATGTTACATTAGGAGTATTTCTTACAATATACCAACTTTCATTAGTTACTATCATTTTCACTAAAATATAACCAGGAAAAATATTTTTTTTCTTTTTAACTTTTATTCATCATGTTTTTACAGATATACAATCATGAGTAGGTACAAATACTTCTAAAATATAATCTTCTAAAGAAAAAGTTTCTCTTCTTTGTAATAATGATTGTTTTACATTTTCTTCTGTACCAGAAACAACTCTTATTACATACCATTCTGATTGAGATTCTTGATTTAGCGTGTTAAACATATAGAATATTGTTTAAAATTAAATTTATTTATTTAATGGTAGAATCGGTGTATTATTTAGATTATTAACATTAAGATTAATTCAGTCTGTAAGGCCAGTAGCATTATTAGTATCATCTGTAGTAGAATTAATAGCTCAGCTACTATTTGTGGTTGTCATATTTCAATTAATATCTTTAAAATTTGGCAAAGATTCACCAATGTTTTTATTTAAAATATTATTATCTGATACAGAATTATCAGTGTATTTAGAAGAAAGATTTAGATTATCTTTCGCTAAGAATAAAACTTTAGAAAAAATATTTCAAGCTATAAATAAAAATATAGTAAATACTGTTATCATAGTGACAACAATATAAAAATATTTTTTAGTCTCATTTGGTGTAGGCCAAACTACATGCTCAAATTCTTTTATAGATTCTTTAATAAATTTTATCATAGTAATTTTAAATAATACAATAAATAGGTATTTAAAACATTGAGATTATATAAATAAAATATTTTTAGTCAAAAAAAAATTATATTTGAAATTATATTTGAAAAATATTCATTTTATTTATATATACTTAATAAGAATTAGTTTTTGGTTTTTCTTCTTTTAAATTAGACCAGGTCTCACTACCGTGAAATTGTTGATTATTTTTTAGTATTGGAATATATAGTTATTTGTTTAAAATTTGTTTTAATTTATCAAATTCTTTTCTTTCCTCCATTGTTATAGTAACTCATAAATTATTTTTTCTATCAATAATTAATGCTAATTCTTCATATCTTAATAAATCAGTATTATTAGTTTTTTTATTTATTGCTTCATTTATTCATAATTTCGTTTTATTTATTACTTTTCCACTTGTATCAACTCAAAATTTTTGATCTAAAATTTTTGCAATTTCTAAAATTATAATTTGTGCTTGATATTCTTTTTCTGAATCAGAAGAATCTTCATATTCTTGATAAACCTCAAGCCAAGAATGATATTCTTTTATTAAGTGTTCTTTTCATAAATTATTTAAATAAGATAAATCGATATTTTTAATTCAATATATTTTTTCAAACTCATCAGGTTCAATGTAATGTTTTTCTTTCATTTTATTGTAATTTAATTTATTAAAAACATATTTATTTTAACATAAAAATTTAATAAAATCAAATAATTGGGTTTTTTTGTGTAATTTTAAAATAAAATACTTTTTATAAAAAATCTAAAAATTATTTGTATCATTTTAGTAAGATAAAATAAGCAAAAAACATTAAAAAAAACATTTTTAAAAAAAGTTTTGCAAAACTTAAAAATATAATATATACTTTATATGTTAAGGTTAATTTTGATTGTAAATCAAATCTTAAATATTAATTTTATTTACTAATTTTTTATTTAATATGTCATTATTGTGATTACAAGATAGTTCTGTAGAATTTAAAAATCCTTATAATTGTTCACCTAATCAGTTTCGTAAAATAAAAAGTGAATTAGAACAACATGCTTACAATGATTGAGAAAGTAATATTTTTGAAAGATTACAAAAAAGAAGAAATATTATAAATCAAGTACTTACTCAACAATAATTTTTAATAAATATACTTTAATAAAATCAAAAATTATTTTTGATTTTATATTTAGTATGAATTTATATATAAAAATATATTTTCAAAAAAGTCAATTATTTTTTTTTTGACAAAATATTATTTTCAAGTATCAATATACTTGAATTTTTATTTATTTAATTTTTTATATATGTATTTAAATAATGATATAGTAAAATTTAATACTTGAATTTATTGATGAGATCAAATTAAGACTGACAGTGTTATTAAAAATTTAAAAGAATGAGTTTCTGATCTTATATGAACTACAATAAATTCAGATGAATTTAAACATAATAAAATAGACCAAAAAGAAATTGAATGACAGATTTTGTCTAAGGTGTATGATTTAGAATTAAAGGCTAAATTTGTAGAATACTTTTTTAATCATCCTTCTTTAGATTTTTCAAGAGTAAATATTTCACCAATTGTAAGTATTTATTCTTGACCTAAAGAAAGTGATCTGACCATCGTAAATGATGAATATATAAATGCTTGATGGTGAAAAAATGGTGTAATAAAATCTAAAAATTCATCAGCTTATTGACAAAAAGCATCTGCAGAATCTTGTAGAATACTTTCACAAGAAAAAGGTCTTTATGATGAAATTTTTGATGAAGAAAATGCTTCTAAAGCAAGACTTAAGGCTCATGAAAAATCTAATACAGAAGCAATAGATGATGTATATGAAAAGAAAAATACAGGAAGACATATTAAATATCATAGATTTTTGGATCAGGATTACAAATGAACTGTACGTATTTGAGAAGATGTTAGTGAAAATCCTTTTTTTAAAAATTATATAAATCAAAACATAGGTCATATACCTCTTAATTTTACGAAAGATATTATTGATATTCTTCAATTAATTTTAATGAAAGATACGCCTTCCAAAGATTGTAAACAAAATTTAGTATCATCAATTAAAAAATTAAGAAACATAAGTACTATTTGAGATATGCTTTATAATTGACCATTTTTAGTTAGTGCAATTCTAAATTTTAATGAAAAAGAATGTACAGACAAACTCGTACTTGCAAATAAGGCCTTTGTTTGAACTACAGAATATCCATTAGAAGAACTTATTAGATTATATAAAGAATGATTATATAATAATACTTTATATAGTAATATTGATCAAAAAAAATATATTGAAGAAATGATGGTACAACTAAAAAATAATTGACATTATAATGAAAGCTTTACCATGGAAACTATGAGTTGATTGTTAAAAAATATTTGATGGGATACTTATTTTGTAAATATTTGATGAAAAAAATGATCAATTCGTATTTGAAGTATTATAAAAGAATAAAAGTATATTAAGTATTTTCAGGTTCTTTATATTCTTTTGGACTACTTTTTAAGGCAACTTTTTTTCAAAATTTATTTTTAGTGAAAAAATTAATAAACTTAAATGCACTTGTTCATAATAATGCTTTTGCTGTTGTATTTAATAAATTTGGATTTTGTTGTATTTTTTGCAATACTTCCTGTAGAGAAGATTCTATTACTTTTGTATTTTCTGGTGTCGGATTTTTAGTATAATTATTCATTGCATTCCTTACTTCTTTTCATGCTGGACATAGCATTATTAAAAGCAAAAATATATCTTTTATTTCTTTTTTATGTGGAATATCTGATTTATCTAATAACCAAAGAGGTGTTATTACTTTAAATCATAAATTAAAAGCTGAAGTTCAAATTCATTTAAGACTATTAATTAATTGTGATCATTCTGGAGTAGCTTGTAAAATTTTTGGAACAAATTCAAGATATTGATTAACTAATCATGGTACTTTAATAAAATCTGCTCATTTAGAAACTCATGTAAAAACTTTTCTACATGATTCCATCTTTGCGAGACTTGATCATATTTTACTTACAGATCATCATATAGCCCAATCCATTGTCATATTATTTCAAGTAAACTCACCAAATCTTTCTACATAATGCTTTGTTCATAAGAGATTAAGCATTTCTTGTTTTATTTTTTCTTGTTCTGATTTGGGTTTAATTGATTCTGTCATTTTATTAATAAAATCTTTTCTTACGCTAGGTGGTAAATATTCTATAGTATCCTTAATTAAATCAGTTATTAAATTTGCATTTGCTTTATTTAATTCTTGAGCTTGTTTTGTTCAGTCAGGATTATTTATAGCTTTATTTACTCATAATAATAAATTAGCATAAGGTGAAATTTTAAATTTTAAAAAATGTTTATAAAAAATTTTATTTTGAGGATCTGAATTTATTTTTTCTAAAGTATTTTTTGATAAATCTGAATTTAATAATTCATTTAATCAAAATCATTTTCTTTTAAGAGCCAACATTGATTTTAATCATAACATTACTTCATCGTTTTCTTGCTCCATTCTTCATAATTGATCAATAAAAAATGTTACTTGATTTGTTATTCATGCAGCTGCCATTGCTTTATCAATACGAAAAGCTGAAAATACTCATTCATGTTTTGATTGCCATTCTTTTTTTAATTTACTGTACAATTCTCAATTTGCGTTTATAAGGGGTTCAAAATTTTGAGCTTCTTTTAATAAGTAATTTTCTTTTTCTATATCAGTTATTAGATTTATTTTATTTTCATAACTTGCTTCTATGATTTCTTCTTTAAATTTATCAAATTTTTCATTTACCTTATTTACATTTCATTCAATATTTGTTAAAAAAAGTAATATTTTATTTGCCAATTTTTCACGTTGTTCTTTAGGAAGACTTTTATTTTCTGATCTATTTAAATAATCTTTTGCTGCATTTTTAAAGTTTTTTGCAGTCTCTCATTGTACATCCATTCAATTTCTTTTTATTTGAAGATTGTCTATTTTAGAATGAAATCATTCCATAATGATTATTTAATATCTAAAAAATATAATTTAATATATTTAAGTAAAATTGCTTGAAGGTCTCGCAATAGCGAGACCTAGTCTAATTTAAAAGAAGAAAAACCAAAAACTAATTTTTATTAGATATATAACAAATTATCTTTGAATTTTTTAAAATTTATTTAGAAATATTAAAATTTGATAAATATTCTTTGGAAAAGTTTGTTAAAACTTCTTCACAAATTGCATCAAAATTTTTAACATTTTTTTCAAGATATGGTAAAAAATTATTAATATCATTTTTAAAAATATTTGTTGCTTGTTGCATTTGTTCTTCCGTTAAAGTGAAAGCAGACTTTATAAGAATTCTATCAACAATAATATTTTTTAAATCTATACCCAAAAATTTTATTTCTTCCTTATTTTTAAATCAAGCTTGTTGTAAAAGATCATCAACATATAAATCAAGAGTGTTCATAATTAAAATAAATTAAATAATAAAATATTATACTAAAGCTAAATTAATTTTATAAAACAATTATCCGTTATTTTCTTGTCCTGATTTAGCTAGAAAGGTATTACCAAATATCGGTACTCATAATCAAGACCAAATATTCGGAATTCATTTTGTTATTACTTCTTGAGAAGCTCAAGGAATTGTCTCATTTACTGTATCAAAAAATACTTGATACACATTAGAACCTTTAGCTAATCAATTTCTATGTATATAATCAAAAAATGTTTCTGATAGTATAGCTTTTTGAGTCGGGTCATATTGAGCTATGTCTCATCAATTTAATAAATTAGATGTAGCCTCTTTTAACCATGTTTCATTAACATTATATCACCAGCTTTGTAATTTATTAAATGTATCATGAAATGCACTAGAAGAAACATCAATACCACCTCCGTTTTTAGCAATATTTACTAATTCATATGCTCATCATTCTTTTAAGCTCCATAAATGTTCTAAAATATTATTTTTGATTATATTTCATTTAGCAACTCAATATTGTTGAGTAAGTGTTTCCCAAAAAGTTTCAGGAGTTGTTTTTTGGGTAATACTATCAAGAATTTTTTGACTTTCATTTCAAAGAAGAGCTTGATTAAGATTTGGATCTACAATATCTTTAGAGACTGTTGTTGATGGTCATTGTACTGATGTAATTGTATCTTTTGTAAATAATCAAGTAGAAAAAAAGTATTGTAAAGCTACAGATGTTCATAGATATACTGCAGCTGTTTGTGCTCAAGACCTAAGTGATAACTTGCGTCTTTCTGTTTTAAAATTTTCCAAAGCTGTATTATATCATGATCTTAATTCTTCTCTTAAAGTAGCATATTCAGGACAGCTTCTAATTTGATTTAAATTTAATAAACCTAATTTATTCATTCACAAAACTAATGACTCATGTAAATTTTTATACTCTTTTTCTAAACAATTTCTACTGCTAGAAGTTAAAAAATTATGTCATAATTCATCATAACTATCAAGTCTAACAAGTCATGCTATAATATCTTCAGAAGTTAATGTATTATTTAAGGTTCTTTCTATTATTTGATTTGATAAAGATTGAGAAGGCTGTAAAATATCTTCGCGTTGAGTTGATTGTCTATAAATTTCATAATCTCTTCTTATTCTATTTAATCTTCTGTTTAATATAAATCTTCTTATTACTCCTGAAGAGGATATTTGATTATTTAATTCATTAATTCTTCATTCATATTCATTTTCATTTCTTACTAATCTTTTTTCATATCATTCGTGTTCTGCTGTAAAATGTCATCTTTTTTTAAGAAATTGCACAGATCATAAAGTCAAAGCTCATAATCACATTCATGCAGCAATTCATATTCACGTAGGGATTGCAGCTGCCAGACCTACTGTTCATCATATTACAAGACCAGTAGTTCAAATTCAAGACAACCAAGGATGTCTATCTATAAATTCAGAAATTTTTTGTAATCTTCATTCTTTCTGATCTTCATTATCTATTTTATAAGCTCATTTTCATCATGAAAGAAGTTGTATTCTCATATTTAAATTATTTCTTTGAGCATTTATGTTAGCTATTTGACCTCTTATTCATCTTTCTAAATTTTCTATAGGTATCTCTTTTAAACAAGTTAAATCTTCTTTATTTTCTCTAACATATTCATTTATTAATTCTCTTATTTGATTATTTTTTTCATCATTATCTATTGATGTGTCTTGTATAATTCAATTAATATTATTAATTAAACATTCATAATTTTTTTGTTTTTTTAATACATTCAAAATATTAGTTCATAAATAATCCATCTTATCCAAAGCAGTTCTTATGTTTTCATTATTTTCTGATAATCTTTCAATAATATGTCTAAAAGCTATTTTAAAACCTTCTTCATTTAATTGATTATTTAAAAATTGACTACAAATCTCATTAATAGCAGCATTATTTTCAATAATATTTTCAATATTTATTGAATCTTTTTCAAAAACATTTTTTTCTATACCAATTCTTGTTGAAGCGTCTGTGGTTTTATCAACTAATGAATCACTTCATTCAAATAATCATTTTGTTGTTTCTAGATGTTCTTGAATATATCTTTGTCTTAAATTATTTCTATTTAAGAAAAATCTCAATTTATTTAAACTAAGAGGATGCATTCTAGCATACTCAGCTCTCAGTCTTTCTTCTGCATGTTCTTTTGCTTGTTCTAAATGAATATCAGACACAGAAGATATATTTGACTCTAATGATAATGTTTGATTTTCTGGATTTGGATTTGTAATATCATCTGTAGTATCATCTATAGTATCATCTGTAGTTTCTGTAATAGGATCTTGATTTGTTCCAGGAATCGGTTCTTGGCCTATTTCTGGAATTGTTCCTGGATTTGGATTTGGATTTGTCCCCGGAATAGGCTCTTGATACATTTCTGGAATTGTCCCTGGAGTTTCATTTTCTTTTTTTTCAAAAATAGACATTTTTTCTAATGTATCAAAATCAAGTCTGTTACGTACTGTCTTATCTCCAACAAATTCATCAAATTCTATATATTTTCAGTCAATATTTGTTATTTTTGCTTTATTCTCAGTTCAATTTCTATCTATAAATATAAAATCATCACCTATTTTTAAATCTTCAATTTTTAAATTTTCTTTAATTTTTATGTTATCTTTTTTTTCAGTTTTTCATGGTTGATTATCATTTTGTTCTTCTCTTATTTGATTATATATTGAAAGAATTTCTTTTGCTCTATTTCCAAGCTGATTATTTTTTTGTTCGTTCATTAAATCTCTTATTCAGTCTACTATATCAGTTTCTCTCCTAATTTGATCTTCAGTTTTTCAATGTTGATTATTTTTTTGTTCGTTCATTAAATCTCTTATTCAGTCTACTATATCAGTTTCTCTCCTAATTTGATCTTCAGTTTTTCAATGTTGATTATTTTTTTGTTCGTTCATTAAATCTCTTATTCAGTCTACTATATCAGTCTCTCTCCTAATTTGATCTTCAGTTTTTCTTTTTTCTTCTGTTTGAGATAGTAAATTTTTTTCTTGTTTTTCAATATTAGTAATAATTTTTTCTTCATATTCATCAACAGCTTTTATTGCAGATTGTACTGAGATATCATTTTCATCATCTCTTTGATTTATTGTTGTAGCACAACTAAAAAGTCATTTATTATGCATTTTTAATTCATTTTTTAATTTAATAAGTTCATTTTCTGAATCTCAATTTTCTTGAGTTTCTTTTTCTAATTCTTCTAATAATTGTTTAAGTTTTTTTTCAATATCTCATCCTTCTTCATCTAATACTTCATCTAATATAGATTTATATTTTTCTTTATAATCAAATGAATTGCGAATTTTTCTCAGATTTATATTATTTTTCAATTTTTTAAATATTCATTCTGATGTTTTTTTAATTTTTTTAAGGTCTTCTATCTTTTTTTGTTTATTAGTAGGAGTACTTAAAGGTGTTTTTTGTTTTTCCATAATATTAATATTAAAAAAATAAATTTTGTATTTGTTTTTAACAAATATAAAACAATAATATCATATTTTAAAAAAATATGCAAAAAATGAGATGATTTTTTTAAAATGAAAAATTGGGATAATAAAATTATTTGTAATATATGGCTTATATTAAGTATTATAATAATATTTTTTTAATTTAAAAAATATGTTATTTATTAGTCAATATGATTATTTTGTTTATATATTAATAAATATGTTAAAGTAATAAAGATTAATATTTAGTGTAAAATATTATCAAATTATACTTTTAAAACAAAAACAAATTATGAAAAAAAATATTTTTATTAGAATTTTTTTAATTTATTTCTTATTATTTAATTATTGTTTTTGAGAAGAAAGCGATACAGAATTAAAAACATTTATTGTTACCGCTTATTATTCTCCATTACCATGACAAAGTTTTTATTTAAAATGAAGTTATGAAGAAGATATAGTTTTAAATTGAAAATGAACACATTGAGCAAGTGGTAAGCCTGTATATTCATGAATGATAGCAGCTCCAAAAAATTATCAATTTTGAACAAAAATTTATTTAGATTGAATTTGAATCTGAACAGTAGATGATAGATGATGAGCTATAGTAAATGCTTGAAACAGATGATATGACAGTGATAGATTAGATATTTGGATGTGATATTGAGAGGCTTGATTAAAAAAGGCTTTGACATGGTGAAAAAGAAAGGTTTCTTGAAGAATTTTAAATAAAGATGAATTAATTTTACCATCATTAAGTATAGAAAATTTTGAAATATGAGTTGTTGATGTTTTTAATATAAAAAGTAATACTAATGTTTGAAAAAATAATATAGATAATTCATTTATTAAAGAAATTATTCCTTTTTCAATTACAAATAAAAGTTCAAAAGAAGACTTAATTAAATTTCAACAAATTTTAAAAGATCTTAATTATTTTGATAAAGAGGTAGATTGAAAATTTAATAGTATAAAAAATTATATTTTAAAATTTCAATTAGATAATAATATTGTAAAAAGTTCAAATGATTATTGAGCTTGAATTTATTGACCAAAAACTAAAGCTTGTTTAAATAATAAATATCAAGCATTTTTAGAAGAACAGGAAAAAATAAAACAAGAAGAATTACATAAAGAACAAGAATTAAATAAAATTAAAAATGAAATTAATAAAACAATACAAGAATTTTGAAGTCCAAAATTAAATGAAATTTGATTACATGTTAGAAAATTACAAAAAGCCTTAAAGTTATTATGATATTTTGAATTTAAAGATACCGCGATTTTTTGAATTAAAACAAAAGAAAGTGTGATTAATTATCAAATCAGTAAATGAATTATAAAAAGTAAAAATGAAGATCAGGCAGGGAATATATGACCAAATACCTTAAAATCATTAGGAGAAGATCTGTTTAATATTTGTAAAACAAAAAAAGAAAATTTAACTTATTTTAATTCTTAATATTAGCATAATTAGAAAAGATTTGTAATTGGACTAATTTATCATAAATCCTTAGCACATGATCTCTAAACAAATAGCACTAAGAAACATAAAAATACAAACTTGGATCAATTTTTTTTCGGGAATTTTCTTTTTGCTTCCAGTACTTTGAGCTTTCAAACAGATTATAGGGCTTTCTATAATGGAGATGGTAATTATAGTAAATGTTTGTACTTTTGTGGTTTGGATATTTGAGTTGCCGACCTCGGTGTTTGCTGATACTATGGGAAGAAAAAAGTCATTTATTATTTCTATTATTTGTAATTTTATTGCAGCTTTTATAATTTTTGTTTATCCATATTATACCTGATTTTTGATAGCTTCAATTTTTGGGGGATTATATTTTGCTTTTTGGAGTGGTACTGGACAGGCTTTTTTGGATGAAAATTTAAGAATATGTTGAAAACAAAAAGAATTTGGGAAAGTAATTTGAGATTTTATGTTTGCATCTAAAATTTGAGAGATAATTACTCCGCTTATTGCAGCCTGAATTATTAAATATTTTGACTTTATATGATACAGAATTTTAGCTTTTTTAGATGTTTTAATTGCTATTATTTTAATTATTTTAGTTTTTAAATTAATTGATACAAAAAAATATGAAGAAAATTTTTGAAACATAAAAAATTTGTTTAATAAAAATTTAAAGACAGCAAAAATTGGCCTTAAAAATGTATTTCATAATAACAAACTTAAATTAATTTTAATTTATAAATCATTATCAAATCCTGTTGCTTATCTTTATGTTGTTTTTGTACCAATCATAATTAGTGATTGAATGCCAGAATGGTATGTCGGTGTGATTATGACAGTTGCTGCAATTTGAGCAATGCTAGTAAGTAAATTTGCCTACAAAATTTCTGAAAAAACTAGCCATAATTTTACCTGGGTTTTGGCCTCAACAGTCCAAGGAATATTATATATTATTGCCGGATTAATTTTGCACAACTGGATTTTACTTATCATTATCTATATTCTATTTGAAATATTTGAACATCTTTGGTATCCATCATGGAATCATATCTTAGTAGAGCATTCCCAAGGCATTGCCGTAGCCACAACCCGATCAATTATATTCTGAATCTTTGCCTTATATACGACACTCTGAAAACAATTTTTAGCATTTTTTCCTGTAGAATATGCTCTTATAGGATGGGGGATTTTTATGATTTTAGTAAATGTAGTTATGGGAAGGAGGATTCTGGATTTGAATAAAAAATGATAGTTTAAATTTTTTATTAAAAGATAAATAAGAAGAATAATTTGATAAAAATTATAGAATTGAATGCCCTAAAAAAAGGAAACTTGACTTGTTAAAATAAACATGTTTCAGAGGAAAATTATATAAAAAGTCTTTCTTCCAGTGTTTGTTTAGTTTTATTATATCCATACATGTAAATTAAAACATTTTGATTTTTTGTAATTTTTAATATAATCAAATTAGATTTTAATTATT
>CAYRGR010000007.1:0-13251 GCA_964423755.1 uncultured Candidatus Peribacteria bacterium | reverse complement strand
GTGCTGTATGATATCATGTACCTACTATTTATGAATGGTGTCAAGCAATAACTAATATTAATTGAAATCTTACTTGTAATTCTGCTGCTTTTTGGTGAGATATATCAATTATTTTAAAATTATTTTTTTCAGGTTATCGTAATAATATTACTGCCAAATATGTTTATCAAGATACTTATGGTTATTATTGGTCATCGTCTGCTATTATTAGTAATAATGGTTCAAATATTCGTATTAATAATTTAAAAGTTGGTTCATTTAATAATGATAGTAAAACTTTTGGTTTTTATATTCGTTGCCTAAAGAATTAATCATTTTCTTTCTCAAATTTTCAAATCTTAAAAATTCATAAAAAAATTCATAAATCTTTTGATTTTTTATAGATGTTCATTATAATGGAGGAAAGTTTTATAAAATAATTCCTTGGAATATGTTTAAAAAAGTAATTTTAGAGAATCAGATCAAAATAAAAGAGCTTGATTTTATAAAGAGGGATTTGAATATTGATGAGATAATTTCTGTTTTTAATTTGAATAAAATTATAGCTTTTATATGAGCCAGAAGAGCTTGAAAGACTTTTTTTACTTTTCAAATTGCAAATGAGCTTGTAAAAAAAGAGATTATAAAACTAGAACAAATTATTTATATAGATTTTTCATGATTTGTAGAAAAAAATATAGATTTTGAAAAGGTTTTAGAGGATTATTTTATAATTTATCCAGATTTTAAGCCATTTTTTATATTGGATGAAGTACAAGAACTAATTAATTTTCCAGAAAAGCTTATTTCTTTACTTAATAAGTGATATAAAATAATTATTACTTGATCAAATGCTCATCTTTTATCAAAAGAATTATCTACAATTCTTAGATGAAAAGTGTATGAAAAGGAGATTTTCCCTCTTGATTTCAGAGAATTCTTGAGATTTAAAAATATAGAATACAATAGTAATGATTTTATTTTAAGCCCTTCAAAGTATAAAAAAGCATTTTTGGAGTATTTAAAGTGGTGATGATTTCCTGAAATAACACTTACTGCCAATGAGATTGCAAAGGAAACGATACTGAAAGGTTATCTTGATGTGATGATTTATAAAGATTTACAAGATAGGTATTCCATAAAAAATGATTATAGCTTAAGTTTTTTTATAAAAAGATTACTATGAACTTATACAAAAGAATTCAATATAAATAAGATATATAATGAACTAAAATGACAACAAATAAGGATTGGTAAAGATAGTTTATATAATTTTTATGAATATCTACAAAATATATATTTCATGGAATCTCTTAAAAATTATTGGGCAAAAATAAAATGACTCACAAAACCATATTTGATAGATATTTCTTTTTCTAATCTAGTTTCTTTCGCGGACATGTGAAAAAGATTCGAAAATATTATTTATTTAGAATTGAAAAAAAAATTTAATGGAATATACTTTTTAAATAAAAATTATGAGGTAGATTTTTTTATTCCCCAAGAAAACCTGTATATCCAAGTTGTTTATGACTTAAATCAAAATAACTATGAAAGAGAAGTAATCAATTTATTAAAACAAGATTGAAAAAAAATGGTTATTTATTTCGAAAAAGACCAAGATATCAAACTAGATAACAACATTAATTTTTTAAACTTTTTTGATTTTATTTTTTAATCTATAATTTTATGAGAAAAATAATATTTGTTTTAATTTGTTTTTTTATTTTTATTAATTCTTCAGCTTATGCCTGACTAGAAAATAATCAAATTTTGAATAATAAAATTGAAAAAATCAAAATAACTATTTTAAAAAAATGAAAAGTCTTTAAAAATAAAGTAATTTTTAAATTAAATGAATATAAATCTCAATTTATTTGAAATCAAAAAAAACAAGATCGTATAAATTATATTATATCTAAAATAGAAAAAATGAAATTTTTATATTGAAAAACTATTTCTAATGCCCCACTTCTTAATACATGAAGTTTTATTAATACTTTTTATTGAAGTTGATTTTGACCAATTTTGGATGAATATAAGCAAATAGATCCTATAGAATCTATTTTATTTAGTTGAACAACAGTTATTATTGAAGATTTTATTATGGATTGAGATAATAAAATTTACAAAATTAAATCAAATGAATATGACTATGATTGAGATTTTTTTATTGATGCAAGATTCGTAAAAACTTATAATAAAAAACCTTCTGATAGAACCATTAATTTACCATCAAAAGAAGAAATTATAAATAAACTTATTAATTTAAATTGATTTCCTTATGTTTGGTGAGGTAATGTGTCTTGATGAATTCCAGAACTTGCAGAATATTATAAACCAATTAATACATTAGAAGATGAATTAAAAAATAAACTTATTCTTAATTGATTTGATTGTAGTGGGCTTTTATATTTTGTGACAAATTGATATACCCCAAGAAATACAAGTAAATTAGTTTATTTTTGAACATGAATTGAAATAGAATGACTTTCTTACAATGAAATTATAGACAAAATAGAGCCTTTGGATTTAATAGTATGGAAATGACATGCACTAATAGTTTTAGATAAAGAAAATTTAATAGAAAGTAGCATTAATCATGATGAGGATATTTCTTGATCTAGCTATTCTTGAGTTAAAATTAGAAAAATAAAACCTTTTTTAGAAGATTTAATGCTAAATAGAATATGATTAAATAATTATGATTCTGAAGTGCCTGAATGAAAAAAGAAATTTGTCATTAGAAGATGGATAAAATAGTTTTATTGAAAATTTTTTAAAACCTAAATATTGTTTACTACAAACAAATATAACCTGAATTTAAAATAAGATTTGGATTTAAAGACTTTCTCTATAAAATATATTACATTAATAAATTAAAATTATTTTTAATAAAAGTTAATTTTCGGTTTTTTTATTTTAAAAATACTTTAAAATAAATAAGCATCCTTACTGCAAACTGCTAATTAATTTAATTTAAATACAAATTTTAATTTTTAATAAAAAAACAATTTGTTTTATATAATATCTAAACTAATTATACCTAATAAGAATTGATTTTCGGTTTTTTTATTTTTAAAAACCTTTTAAATTAGACTATCCGCCAGCTGGCGGAGTCAAACAATTTTTTAAAATATAATTAACGCTCGTACAGAGATAGTATGCTTTAAAATTTAAGCAAACCAAATTTACTTGGATATAATAAAAATATAAAATAAAATATTTTATTAATTAATAATTTTTTTTATGGGTAATTTTAATAGAGATAGATCTTTTGGTGGATCAAAAAGAAGTAATTTTGGTATGGATAATAGAGATAGTAGAAGACCTGAATTATTTAAAACAACTTGTGATGAATGTGGTACTAGTTGTGAAGTTCCTTTTAAACCATCAAACAATAAACCAGTTTATTGTAGTGATTGTTTTAGAGGTAAAGAAAGTCCTAGAGGTGAAAGAAGTTTTGATAATTACTGACGAGATAGATGAGACAGATGAGATAGGTGAGACAAAAGAATGAGAAATAATTTTTCTTCAAATTCAGATAGAGTTATGCACAAAGCTGTTTGTAGTGAGTGTGGTAAAGAATGTGAAATTCCTTTTAAACCAATGAACGATAAACCAATTTATTGTAGTGATTGTTTTGGTAAAAACAATAAAGGTAAAAATAATTCTGATTCAACAAAAGAATTTGATAATCTTAATGCTAAATTAGATTTAATTATTAAATTTTTTAAAATTTCTGAAATTAAAGAAAAAAGTAGTAATGTAAAAGTTAAAGAAGAAAGCGATAAAATAGAAGTTAAAGAAGAGGAAGTAGTAAAAAGCAAAAAGAAAGCTCCTAAAAAAACAGAAGAAACTAAAGAAATAAAAATTAAAAAAGTAGTAAAAAATAAAAAGGCTTAATAAGATTTAATCTTCAATTTTTTCGAGACGACTATGCTGCCTAAGTTAAATTTATTAACGCTCATGAAGAGTATAAGTTATTTTATTTTAAAGAATTTTAAAATTAAAATTTAAGAAAATCAACTTTACTTGGATAAATAAAAAAAATAGGAAATTTAAACAATTTTCTATTTTTTTTATTTTTAGAAACCTTTTAAATTATATTAGGTCTCGTCTACCTTAAAACCGTCAAACAATTTTGATTGAATATAGAATTATTTGATCTTTAATTTTTCTTACCTTATCTTCTAATTACTTTAGCATAAAAAGATTGTCTTGTTGTAAATATAGGTGCGAATACAAGTATTAATAACATTAATGCTGCTAATCATGGTCTTTGTGTTACAAATCATTTCATCCATGAAATTGAATCCAAAAGTTGATCTACTGTTTTTTTTGCTAAATAATTACCAATATTTCATAAAGATTCTTTTACTTCTTGTGGTATCAAAGAAACAGAAGCACTCTTTTCTATTTCTTTTGTAATATTTGCAAAATATTGTGCTGATAAATTAGGATTTTCCATCATTCATGGTATTTTTGCATATAAATAAGTTTTTTCCAAAGTATTCATTTCATTTATATTTGTGTTTCATCATGTGATTATATACAAATCAAGTATTTGTTTTAAAGATAGTTTATTTTCATTAAATTCACCACTTAAATCAAGTCATAAATTAAATGAAGAACCATTTATTGTATTTATAATATTTTTTCAAAAAGGAAGAATTTTTTCTGTTAATAATTTTTTATCTTCTTCACTTATTAAATTCATATTTTCTAAATATTTAACATCTTTAAAATTATTTAATGTTATTTTTGAATTAATAAATGCAAATCATATTAATCACTTACTTAAATTTAATAATTCAGCTTTTTCTTTTAATCATCAAGTAATTTCTAATCCTCAATCTTTTGAGACTACTCATAAATTAAAAATATCAGGTGTTTTTCAAGATAATAATTCATCAACACTTCCAATTTGATCAAAATTTTGAATTAAATGAATATCTCTATGTAATCATAACATTACTTCTTCTATTGTCTTATCATTAAAATTTTGTTCTTCAGGTTTCTTTTTTTTATATAAATTATCTATTAATTTATATCAATAACTATTTGAGGCAACTAAAACAGCTAAAGCAAAATATATTTCTTTGTCTGTTGAATGAATTCATTCTACTCATAATTTTTCTTTTATTCAAGTTTTATCTTTTTTTCAAATATAATCTTTATATATCTCTTTCAATTCTCTTACTGTTTTATTTTTAAACTGTTTATGAACAAAAAGAGTTTGTAAGGTTTCTTTATTATCAATTTTTTCTCTACTATTACTAAATTGACCTCAAAACATTTTAATAAAAATTCCTGTTACGGCTTGATATTTAAAATTACTATTGTTTTCATTATTTTTATCATTTTGTTCTTTGCTACTATCTTTTTTATCATCTCATGATCATACTTTATCTTTTTTAGAATCTCAATCATCTTTTGATTCTATTCAAAACAAAGATGCAATTTTTGGAAATTTTGATGTAAACCAAGTCTTCACTCATTCTATTATATTATCAAATGTATCGCTTATTTTTTCAAAAAAAGACATCATTTTTTCTATAAATCAAAGTCATTTTGCATCTTTTAAACCTGAAACCTCTTCTTTTAATGCTTCTGCTGCTACTGTAAATACTCATCATATTCAAGCTGTTCATGCTGCAACTTTAGCATATTTTGCCACAGTTTCTTTGGTCTTTTGTTCTGTTTTATCAAGATTTTCATCTATTAGTTTTGATTTTAAATTTCCAAATAATTCAACAATTGCTTTAGAGTCTACTGGGTTTAATTTTTCTTTCAATTCTTGCCATTTATCTTTTGAATGATCTGTTATTTTATTAATTATATCTTTTACTTTTCATGCCAAAATAACCTTACTTTTTTTTTCTAATTCTTTTATAAGGTCTTCTGGTGTTTTTATTTCTGATTCTTTTACTTCTGGAGTTGCCATTTTATTATTATAAATAATATTAATTATATTTTACTATAAATTAAATTAAAAAGCAAAATATGCTCAAACTAAATTAATCTACACTTGTACAGAGTGTAAGCTGGTCTATTTTAAAAGATTTTAAAATTTAGAAAAACCAGATTTATTTTGGTATAATAAGGCATTAATTAAGCTTTATTATTTTGGTTCTTCTTCTGTTTTGTCTATTCCTCAAGAAGAATTTAATCAATAACTTACCAATGGTACTCAAATTCATAATGTAAGACTAGTTGCAAGTCATCAAATTAATCAATATTTTAATACTTTTCTTGCATTGTTTAAAGTCTTTCATGCTTTTATTACTGGTTTTACAACTGCTGGTTTCATGGCTGATCTTAAAAATCATAATCATGCTTTTGCTCAAAATCATAAAGGTGGAACCCCTCAAGCAATAGATAGTCAAAGTAATATATCTCAAGCTCCACTTGCTACCATTGCTCACATATTTGCAAATCATCAAAGTATATTTCATTGACTAAAATCTTTTACCATATCTTTGGCATCTAAATATGTGCCGTATATTGGTGTAAATCAAGCTAATACTCTAGTGCCTGTTTGTTTTAGTTCATCCATATTAACGCCATTTTTGCTATCATAAGCAGAAAATCCTGTTGCTAATACTATTCAGCCCAAAATAAATTTATTTCATATTCAATTTAACGAAAACCTAAAAAATTTCTTTTTAGGAGAATTAACTATATTAAAATCAAATATATCTAATACTTTTTTATCTCGTTTAAAACTGTGCCATTTTTCAGAAGCACGAGATAGTATTGTCCTTTTAGATCAACTTTTATCCAAAATTTCTGCCATTTGTTTTTGATTTTTATTTACAAAATCATCTGTAACTTTCTTGACTCAATTTTTTATTTTTTCAATTTCTTCTGTTTTTTGTTTTGCTATTTCATCAATTTTAGCTTTTCTTTCAGGAGTAGCAGTTTTAGATTCTTCCAATAATATTTTTGTTTCTTCTTCAATTTTTTCAACACGTATATTTCATTCATCTATAACTCTTTGTACTTCTTTTCAATTTTCTAAAAAAGCCTTCCATTGTTTTGCTTCTATTTCATCAGCATTTTTAAATGACTCCATGAGAATATTGTTTTTGTTTTCAATTTCTATAAAACTTTTTAATAAATCATCTGTGTTTCAAATTGATAAATTAAATTTTTTAAAAGCCTCTGGTCATAATTTTATAGCTTTTATTTTGCCTTCTAATAAAGTGATTGCTGACTTATTTTCTAATTCAGCAAGGTATTTATAATATTTCATTTTTACATCATCTGGTACTGCAGTATTTATTCATTTATGATTATATCCTAAGGCTTTTGCCGCTTCAGTATTTGAATTTTTAAGTATATCATCAATATTTCAATATCTTGAATGAATTCAGTTTTGAAAATCTAATTTTATTTTGTTTGTGGATATATCTAAATTTTGAGTTTTTAATTGATTTAATTCATTTTTAAGTTTTGGTAGATCTTGTTTTGCAGTAATATAATCCTCATTTTTATTAAAAAATCTAGAATAAACCTCTCTTAAAGATCATTTTAATACACTTCTTTCATTTTTATTTAATTCAGAATATGGTTTTACTACTCAATGATAAAATTGATAAGCTCTAGCTCATAATATGGTCGGAGCATATCAAGTAGATTCATTATGTTCTAATTTTTCATTTCAAGTTGGTTCTATTAATTCATCACTTCAATTATCTGTTGTTTGACCTTGATTTTCTTGTTGACTCGAATTATCCAATGCTCAAGCCGTTCAAACTATTCAAGCCGCTACAGCTGTAGATCATATTAAAATTTTACGAGAGTTATCTTTATCTGCTTCTTTTTCTAATTTTGTATTTCAAGAAAGTTTTTTTACCAAATCTTCAATTGTACTATTATTTTGTACTTTCAACTCCTTATTATCTATTTTATTTTTTATATAATCTTTAATGACTTTTAATTCATTTAATTCTTCTTCTTTTAATCAAGAATATTTGACTCATAAATCAAAATTTAAAAACTCATTTATTTTTTCTCACTTAATTTTTTTAATTGTTTCCGGATTTATTTTTATTTTATTTTTATTAAAATCTGAATCAAAAATTGTTTTTGCAAATTTTTCAAAGGCTGCTTTTTTTTCTTTTGATTCTCATTCTAATCAAAAAAAATTTGAAATACCATCCCATATTTTTCAGGCCTTGTCTTTTCATAAAAAAAGTCATATTCAAACTGCAGCTATAAGACCTATAATACCAAATGATTTTATTCATGTTAATAAATGTCATTTTATGCCTATTTTTTCAAAGATACTATCTACTGCTCATTCTTTTTTTTCATCTTTTCATCAAAACACCAAAGAAATAAGCTTATATCATACAAAAGCTGTTCATGCGGCAAGTGCTATACTTGCTATAGGATGTTTATTCAGCCATTGTTTTGGATCATCCATTAAACTAGGGTTTTTTTGATATTTTGTTGGATTATTAATCTTTGTGGTTGGATTATTTTGAGGTATTTTCACTGCATTATCTTTTTTTGCCGACATTCATTCTTCTTTTTTATCTAATTTTTTTTCTCAATCTTCATTTTTTAATGAATCAATATCGGTCTTTAACTGATCTGCCTTAAATCAAGTCATATCTGTAGTACATTCTTTTTTAACACTTGCTTCTTTTATTACTTTTTTTGTTTCCAAAAAATCTTTTATCAACTTTTTTTTTTGATCTAAAGAAACTTCTTCTATTTTATTTTTTAATTCATCTAAATCTGGCTTTGAAACTTCATAATTTCAAGAAAATCATATATCTTCTTTTTTTAAATTTTTAAGTCCCAATTCATTACCAAGATCATCTATGGAGCTTATTTTTATTTTTTCTCATGTTCAACCTCATTCTTTTGTCATGAATTAGATATTATGTATAATTTATTTAACTGCTCTAGATTGTAAATTTTTTAATTGTTCATTTAAAGCAGGAAGGTGTATTGTTAAATCTTCTGTAGTTAAATCTAGATCTGTCATTGCTCATACAGTTGCTCATGTAACCAAAGCTGCTCATGTAGCCCATCATATAACAGGAAGAGTACACCATGCTGCTGTAAATCAAAAAACTCCTCCTCATACTCATGTTGTCATTGCTCATACTCATGTTGTACCAACGGCTCATGCAACTCATCATCATAAAGCTCATGTTACAATATTTCCAACATTAGAGATTGAGGCTGAACTATCCATTTCAACATCTTTAAAATTTCCATATAATTCATTTGTTCATATAATTTTTGATAATTCTACGTTTGTTTTTGTTTCTATATTATCTCCACTTAGTGGCAACGCAGCAACTTCATCATTAGGATCTTTTGTATTTACTCTTAATATATATGGTCATTTTCATGGAATATCAACCAAATAATAATCAACTCATTCTCAATTATTACAAACATATTTTTTCCCGTTAATTCAAGAAAGCTCTGTCGCATTAAGTTCTAAATCATCCCAGCACGATCGTGGTTTCATTCATTTCATTTCTATTGGTTTTTCATGTTCTATATCTTCTGATTTTTCCAATTCTTCAATTGCTTTATCTATCATATTTCTAGACTCTTTTATTATATTAAAATCTGCCAAAAGTTTTTCATCCCAAACAACATCATCAGTATTTTCAACAATTTTTTTCATAGTATCTTTTATTTTTGTTTGTTTATCTTTTATACTTTCTTTTAATTTATTAAAATCTTCTAATTTATAGTTATTATCAGAAAGCATTTTTTCAAATTTTTGCATTTCATTATTTTGATCTTTAATAGATTTTGATAAATCTTTAAGTTCACTTATAACTTGATTTTTATCATATTTTTCAGATGAGACAGTGTCTTTTTTTTCTGCTTGTCAATCTATTTGTGTCATAATGTTTTAATTAAATAATAAAATATTTATTTTTTACAGTTTTTTAATTTTTTACGTTCTACTTTAGATATAAATTTTTGTAATTCCTTTTCTAAAGTCTGACAATCTTTATAAATTTTTAAATATTCCTCCATATTATTTTTTAATTTTTTATTTTCCATATTGCTAATAATTTTTAATTATTAAATTAAATTTATATTTCTGTTGGTTTAAAGCTTCGTGGTTTTGCTTGGGTAGGATTTTTAGTTTGTTGTGTCTCTCCTCCTTGAATAGAAGGATTGTTTTGTCAGCTATCACTTGTTTTATTAGATGGTTTATCTGCGATAATTATTTTAATTACTTCAGCTATATTTTTTCATTCGGTTCGTTTTAAAAATTTTTCTTCACTTTCTCAAAATTTCTTCATTCAAAGGTTTTTATATTCATTTAATTGGTTTTTAATATTTTCAACATCTTGAGCTTCAAGAGTTTTATTATCTTTATCTAGTAAATAACTTGTAAGAGTACCAGTGTTTGCTGATTTTAAAGTTGTATTAAAATTTGCATTTATTAATTCTACTGGAGTTCAGTTTTCTACAAATTTCACATCACTATATTTATACCACCAAATTCATTTATCTATTGCTTCTTGAATATTACCTACTTTCTGCTTTGCCCAATCAAAAGATTTTTCTATTCCTCAATTCTCTACAGATTTAGCAAAACTTTCTACATATCACATAGCATCCAGTACTCAATATCATGCTCCTAAAGTTAATAACCATGCTAATGTTTTTGAATTTCATGAAAATGGTGTTCAGATAATTGTCCAAATAGCAATAACAAAAAGAGATAGTGCAGAAATTGGACTCATTTTAGACAACATATTTCATAGAGCATTTGCTGGATTTCTGATAACATCTGCCAATGTTTGTTGTGTAACACCTTTTGATGCTAGTGTTTCTGGTAATTTTTGAGAATCAAGTTTTTCTTTTGTATCATCTCTTGTTTTTATTCAATCACTTTGGTGTTTAGATAAAGAAGCTCTATCGTTTACATAAGTTATTAAAAAAGTTTTTTCAGTTTCTTGAAGGCTAGAATTTAAAATTGATTGTATAATTTTTGGTTTATCTTCTTCTTTTATATTATCTAGAGCTTGTATTTTTTTATCCTCTTGACCAATAAATCATTTATTATAATTTTCTACAATTTTTTTAGCTAATTCATCTATATTTTTTTCTTTACCATTTATATTATACACAAAAGAATTTATAACTGTAAGATTATCAAATTCCTCTTTTGTTATATTTTCTTTTATTATACTATTATAATCATTATTAATATTTCAAAATTTTTGATTTACCACACTAAGTCAATCTTTTGTACTTACAATAGATAATTGTTGTGAGTGAATAAAATGACCAATTATATAATTTAAAACAAAATTTCTACTTGCTTTATCTGGAATTTCTGCATTTTTTAATGCTTCAAAAGCCTTTTTAGTTCATTCTGGAGTCTTAGGAAAAGTTTGAATTTGTGTTTCTAAATTTTTTGTTTGAATTTGTGTTGTTCCTATAATAGCTTCTTTTGTAGTATCTTTTTGTGATGTTAGCAATTCTTTATCTGCTTTATATTTTTTAATATGTAATTCTATTGTTTGAATAATTAATTCATTATCAGTCTTTGTTAAAGCTCATGATAATACTACTCTTAAGTTATCTATAAATTCTTTTTTCTTTTCTTCATTTTCTTTTTTTAAAACATCTATAATTTCTTGTAAACTTTTACCAACTTTTTCATCTTTATTTTCTTTTAATCAAATATCTTCTTTTAATTTACATAATTCATAATTAAAATCACCAGCTTTTGAACTAGTTTTTGTTGCATCTTCTTTTTTAGTAATAGGTTGTTCTGAAGGTGGTGGAATGTTTTCTTTTATAGTATCTGCCATTTTTTTATTTAAATATAATTTAACTTACTTCTTTATTTTAACATAAATTAAAATAGGACGCAAATTTCGGCAGCTCTTTTTTTATAAAAAGTATAGACAAATGTAATATTTTATGTTTTATATATTTATAATTCAGATTTGAATTAACTATTACTCATTTCAAATTCTATTTTTCATATAAGTTCTTTGATCATTTTTTCTTTTACAAATGCTTTTTGTTTCGCATTTAATACTTCTCAAAGTCAATCAAGTATTTTATAATTTCTTGGTAAATTTCAAAATTTATTTAGTATATCTTTAAATAACTCATTTTTTGTTTTTCAAGTTCTTTCCAAGATTATCTTTTCGTTAATTTCCCAATTATTTTTCATAAAAAACCAAACATCATAAATATCTCTATTTGTAGTTCTTTCTACTAAAGCAACAAGCTTATTTGCAAAAATTGTCGATTTTTTTTGTACTTTTATATCTATTCAAAAGAAATTTATTAGTTCATATTCATTATTTTTCCATATATTTCTATTTAAATCTATTTTAATATTATCATCATCTTTAGAGTAAGAAAGTATAATATTTCTAGATTTTTTTACTTCTCAATATTTTTTTAAAATATTTATTATATTTTTATCTATATTGTCATCATTTTGAATAATATCAAAGTCCAAATCTGTAGAAAATCTATCCAAAGAATATAAAAAATAGCATGCTGTTCCTCATTTAAAAGCCATATTTTTTGAAAAATCCTTCACAAAAATTTCTTGTAAAATATCAAATAATATTTGCCTATGTTTTTCTTTATTTAGCATAATTTTTCTTTAGTAATTTAATTTCATTTATAACTCTTTTATTATATATTTGACCTATTTCTTCAAGTTTTTCCCAATTTACATCTGATAAATTATCAAAATAATAATTTGGGCTGATATAAATCCTATCACAAATAGCTCTTTCTAGGCTTGCTATTGCATAAGTTTGTTTATGATCTATTCAAATAGGATTGAGCAAAATATCATTTTTTAATTTAATTGTTTTAAAGGCAGTATTTAAAGCTATTTTTTCAATACTTTTATCACTTGCTAAAAAAATAGTTTCGTAATACTGAAATATAGCTCAATATTTTTTTAAAACAGTTTCAAAAGATATATATGATTTTTTGCTTATTTTACAAGCAAGCTCAAATATATCGGCATCTCTATCTGCTAGTTTCCAAATTCCATAATAAACTTGTTCTACTAATCATTTTTCTTTTGCTCTTGAAAGATAATTTCTAATTGTTGCGGAATTTGTAGTATCAAATAATTTTTTTAGATCTTCAACGGTAAAAACAGTTTTTTTAGATCTAAATAATTTTAAGAAATTCATATTTTGTGATTAATATGTAATGTATATATGCTATCATATTAATCATATTTAAAAAAAATCAAGTTTTTTTACTTTCAAATGAACTAAAAAA
>CAYRGR010000006.1:1426-13334 GCA_964423755.1 uncultured Candidatus Peribacteria bacterium | reverse complement strand
CATGAAAAAAAATATCATTACAATTACATAATCATAGAAGTGAACATTGGGTAGTGGTAAATGGTACAGCAAATGTAATTATTTGAAAAAATAAAAAAATATTAAAAACATGAGAAAGTATTTTTATTCCTAGTAAAACTAAACATAGATTAGAAAATACTAAAAATTATGATTTAAATATAATAGAAAGTCAAATTTGAGATTATCTTGAAGAAGATGATATAATAAGATTTGATGATGATTTTGGAAGAAAATAAATTTTTTAATAAACAAAATATATTCGAGCAAAATTATTTTTCCTGAATTTTAAAATATTTTAAAGTAGGCTATTTTATAATCCTTAAGAGTGTTAATTAATTTACTTTGAGCATATATATAAATTTTACAAATATTTTTTAATTAAACAAAAAATTATTAAATTAAGTTGTCAATTGTTTTAATATTTCTTTTTTTGCATAAATATAATATATATAGTATAATCTTTTAAGAAAAAATATATTATTATTTAAATAAATTTATGTTTACAAAAAAAACAAAAAATAAAGAAGATTTTAAAAAAATGGAAATCATAAATGATGTTTGAGATATTGTTGATTTTACAAATAATATTATAATACTTGCAATAAATTCATGAGCATCAGATATTCATATAGAACCATTAAAAAATTTTGTAAGTATTAGATTTAGAGAAGATTGAGATTTTGCATATGTATTAAAAATATCACATGAAGAATATGCTAAATTTTTATCACGTATAAAAATAATGTCAAATCTTAGAATTGATGAAAAACATAAACCTCAAGATTGAAAAATAGGTTTTACAATAGAACAAACATGAGAAATAGTAGATTTACGTATAAGCATGCTTCCTATAATAGATTGAGAAAAGATAGTTATGCGTATCTTAAGACAAGATCCTTCTCTTTTAAATATTGATAAACTTGAATTTTTACCATTAAATTTATCCAAAATTAAAGATGCCTTAAAGTCTCAATATTGATTAATACTTGTAACATGACCTACTGGTAGTGGTAAATCTACCACATTATTTAGTATTTTAAATTATTTTAACCCGTTAGATTATAATATTTCTACTCTTGAAGATCCTGTAGAATATAATATCCCTTATATAAATCAGACTCAAGTAAAACCAAGTATATGATTTGATTTTGCTAGTTGACTTAGATCATTAGTAAGACAAGATCCAAATATTATAATGGTATGAGAAATAAGAGATAAAGAGACTGCAATGTTAGCAATAGAAGCAGCTTTAACATGACATTTGGTACTTTCTACTATACATACAAATTCAGCATCTGCTACCATACAACGTCTTGTAAATATGTGAATAGAACCATTTTTAATAGCATCTGCACTTAAATTAGTAATATCCCAAAGGCTTGTAAAAAAAACATGTCAATTTTGTAAACAAAAATATAAAATTAAAGAATTAGCTTTAGAAAATAAAATAGATTGATATTTAAAATCAATGAATATGTCAGAAAAAACAAAAGATCTTGATTTTTATAATACAAGTTGATGTGATAAATGTCATAATTTATGATATACTTGAAGAGTAGGTATTCATGAAGTTTTAGTAATGAAAGAAGAGCTAGATTCATTAATTTTAAATAAAGCTTCTGCTAATGAAATAGAAGATATGGCTAAAAAATTATGAATGATAACAATTATGCAAGATTGAATTTTAAAAGCAGCTACATGAAAAACAACAATAGAAGAAATATTAAAATTAATTTAAAATTAAAATGATTTTAGAAAAAATAAAAAATATTTTTTTTAACAAAAACAAAAATCAAAATAAAATCATAAAATGATTTGATGACGCTTATTTATTAATCAAAAAATACGAAAAAACTAAAGATTACGCAACTTGTATTTTTGCCATAAAAGAATTATCTTTAAAAAATACAATAGCAATAAATTATTATGAAAAATTAATTATAAAATTATCTATATTAGAAAATTCTAATATCGAAGAGATTTCGTCTAAAGCAAAAGAAAAAATTAAAAAAATTAATAATTTTTTAAATGTTTTATATAAAAGATTATCTATTTTAGATAAAAAATTTTTAAAAGTAGAAAATCTTTTATATAAATTAGAAGAAAGAAATAAACTTAAAACATTAGAAAAAAAACCTTTTTTTAGAAATTTTTTTAGAGAACTTAAAGAAAAAATTAAATCTAATAATTTTTTAGAATTTTTTTTAGCAAAAATAAAAAATATTTTTTTTAACAAAAACAAAAATCAAAATAAAATCATAAAATGATTTGATGACGCTTATTTATTAATCAAAAAATACGAAAAAACTAAAGATTACGCAACTTGTATTTTTGCCATAAAAGAATTATCTTTAAAAAATACAATAGCAATAAATTATTATGAAAAATTAATTATAAAATTATCTATATTAGAAAATTCTAATATCGAAGAGATTTCGTCTAAAGCAAAAGAAAAAATTAAAAAAATTAATAATTTTTTAAATGTTTTATATAAAAGATTATCTATTTTAGATAAAAAATTTTTAAAAGTAGAAAATCTTTTATATAAATTAGAAGAAAAAAATAGATTAGAATTAGAAGAATTAAATATAAATAGAAAAATACAAGAAATTAAATTATATTTTTTTAAAAAAGATTATACTACAGCATTAACTCAAGCTAAAAAATTAGCTTTTGATTATGAAAAAAATAAACATGTATTTAAAATACTCACAAAAGCACAAAATTTATATGATAAAGAAAAAAGAATACAAGAAAAAGAATTACAATCTAAATTTAAAATAAATAAAATATTGTCTGATTTATGAGTTACAACTGAGGAAACACAATTAAAATTACAAGAAAAAATATTTTTTAAAAATATTTTTAATTTTTTTATAAATATTATAAGAAAGAGTAAAGAAAAAACAGAACATATGACTCGTATAAGAACATTAATAAAACTTGAAAAATTATTAACTATTTCATGAAATATAGAAAATGTATCTTGATTAAAAATAAATTCAGATAAAATGTTTTGAATAGTAAATGATTGACTTATAAAAGATTTAACAGATTTTAAAATATATTGATTTGATGTTTATGGTAAAATTATTTGAAAAGATAAAATAATATGAGATAATTTTTGATATTATAAAAAAAATAATAAGGTTATTTTTTATTTTTGAGATGCTACATGACATTGAATAAAAGCATGATTTACAATAGCTGTATTATCAAAATTATTTTTTGAATATACAAAAGAAAATTTAAGTTTTCAAGAATTTTTTGTAAAAATTAATAATTGACTTAAAGAAAAAATTAAATGAAAAGAATTTATAACATGAATTTTTTTTGAATGGGATTATGTAAAAAATTCATTAAAAATAATTTGAGCATGACATTTACCCATTTTTTTATATAGAAAAGATTCTTGAGTATTAGAAAAAGTTATTGCTTGATGATTGGCTTTATGAGTAAGAATGATAAATAATTCTTCTTCAGTTAAAATTAAAGAAATAAAATTAGAACATAATGATATTATGGTTTGATATACAGATTGAATAATAGAAGCAAAAGATGTTAATTGAAACATGTTTTGAATGAATTTTCTTGAAAAAAGTGTATTAAAATATTGTACAAATTTAACAAATCCTGAAAAAATATATTGAAATATTTTAAATGATGTTAATGAATTTAGATGAACAGTACCTTTTAATGATGATGTATCTGTTTTTGTATTTAATAGAAATTTTGATAAAGATATAATAAAAAATAAAAATGAATTAGAAAATATTGCAAAAGAACATAATTCTAAAAAAACTATTAAAGATATTTTATTTAAAAAAACAAAAGAAGAACTTATAGAAGAAATGAGACAAGAAAGATATAATAAAGAATTAAAAATTAGATTAAATAGATTAGATAATTTATATAAAATTTGAGAATATATTAAATTAAAACAAGAAATCATTCTTTATTATAAAGAATGATATTGTCATGATAAAATGAGAATATATTTAGAAAAAGCTTTAGGAAAAGAACATTTAGTTGTACTTAGAAAACAAGATGAAAAATTACAAAGAAAATATGAATCTATTGTAAATTTATATAAAAAATGAGATTATGAATTAGTAATAAAAGAAGCTTTAGATGTTGTTTTTAAAAATTGAAAAATTTAACCTTAATAACTTTTTATGTTTTTTAAAAAAAATTTTATTGATAAAAATTGAACTTTTGATAATTCAAAATTTTTGAAGATTTTAAATGATGCTAGATATGCTTTAAAAACATGAAAAAAACCAGCTTGATTAATCATAAAAAATAGTAAACAAATTGTTTTATGATGAATTGGTGGTAAAGATATTTGGCAATTTATAAATAAATTATGAAATTTTTTAAATAGTTGAGTAGATTTAAAAACAGCCTTTTCTATAATTGTAAAACAAATTAAAAATCCTAAATTAAAACAAATAATAGATGAGATAAGATTAAATTTAGATCATTGATTATCAATATCTGAGACATTAAGACAATATTCTAAATATTTTGATCCTTTAATAATTTCATTAATTGAAGTATGAGAAAAAACATGAAATTTACCAAAAGTAATATTAGAGCTTGATCAAAAATTATTAGAATCTTTAGAATTAAAATCAAAAATTAAATGAGCTCTTATTTATCCTGTCATACTTATAACAGTCACTATAGGAATGATTGTATTTATGTTAACATTTATTTTACCAAAAATTACAGAATCATTTATAAAGACTAAAGTAGAAATACCAGCTGTAACTCAATTTTTAATTGATGTATCTAAATTTATAACAGGGCATTATATTATATTAATAATAACATTAACAGCTTTAATAGCATTCTTTTTGATCTTTAAAAGTACTTATATATGAAAATCAATAAATTGATATATATCAATAAGATTACCTGTATTTTGAAAAATGATAAGACAAGAAAATGTAATTTTATTTATTAATTCTTTTACTTTACTTTTATGATCATGAGTTTTAATGATTGAAGCATTAGAAATAGTTTCAAATGTATTAACAAATATACATTTTAAAAAAGATGTTATAAGAATAAAAAATGAAGTTGAGACATGAGTTAAACTTAGTAGTGCAATGTGATTAAATTTAAATAATAATAAAGAAATTATTTTTTCAAACGAATATTTTCCAGAAGAATTAGTACATATGGTAAGCGTTTGAGAAGAAACCGGTACAATATGAAAAAGTATAGAAAAAGTTTGAATAAATTATTCTAAAGAATTGAAAAGATATATTTCTAATCTTATGGCATTACTAGAACCTTTTATTATAGTATTTGTTTGAGTTTTAATTTGATTTATAGTAGTAGCTATGATGCTGCCGTTCTTTAATCTTGCAAAAGTTGCTAAGAAATTTTAAAATTTGTATTTGATAATTTATTATAGTAAAATATTTTTTTAATTTTTAATTTTTATTTTATGATAGAAAACATTTTAAAAGATTATCCTGTAAGAGATCAGTTATTGTGAGTAATAATAGATAATAGGTGATCCGATTTTTATTATACAGTATGAGCATATCCTGCTATTAAAATTTCTTGAGATATAGTAAAAATAAATGAATGAATAGAAAAAATTACACCCGAAGATACTGAGAATTTTGCAAAATCATTAATCACCCAAGAACAATTAGATAGATTAAATAAAACTAAAAATTTAGATTTTTCATTTTTATTTAGATGATTTAGATTTCGTTGAAATATTTCTTTTCAAACGTGATTTTTTATGATAGTACTTAGGCTTTTATCAAATAAAATACCTACACTTACTGATTTAAATTTACCTTTAATATTTAAAGAAATTACTAAATTATGACAATGACTTATTTTGGTAACTTGACCTACTTGAAGTGGTAAATCTACTACATTAGCTGCAATGATAAACGAAATAAATATCAATTATTCAAAACATATTATTACCATTGAAGATCCTATAGAATATATTCATGAACATAAATCATCAATTGTAGAGCAAAAAGAAATTTGAAGAGATGTTCCTGATTATAATACTGCTTTAATATGAGCAATGAGACAAAATCCTCAAGTTATTCTATTCTGAGAAATGAGAAATACAAAAGAAATAGAAGCAGCTTTAACATTAGCAGAAACCGGACACTTGGTGTTTTCAACATTACATACAAGAAGTGCTTATCAGACAGTTTCTCGTATTATAGACTCATTTCCTTCAGAACAACAAAATCAAGTTCGTTTACAATTAGCCGATACTCTTGCATGAGTATTTTCTCAAAGATTATTAAAAAAAGCAAATTGAAGTTGATTAAAAATGGTAAAAGAAATTTTAATTAGAAATACTGCTGTTTCAAATCTTATTCGTGAAAATGAACTTCATCAATTACCTTCAATTATGCAAATTTCAAGTAGAGAATGAATGCAAGTACTAGAACAAGATTTAATACAATATATTAATGAATGAGAAATTACTTTAGAAGAATGATTAACATATAGTAATAATCAAAAATTTTTAAAAGAAAATGTAAGAATATAAAATAATAAAAATTGATTTTCATTAAGTTTAATAGGTTATTTTAATTATAAAAATTACAATTTTTTAAAAAAAATTGTAATTTTTTCTATTTTCTTATAATTTTGTATATACTTATTATGTCTAATAAAAATAGTTTTTTTAGTTTTTTTTTCTTTTTAGAAACTTTTTAAATTAGAGTAGGTTTTGTTATCGCGAAATCATCAAACAATTTTACCTGAGTATATAATAGTATAAATTATTTTTTTATATAAAATAAGAATTAATTTAATATTACTTATAGTTTAATTTTTTTAATTATGGAAGAATTTGAAAAAAAATATAATCCAAAACAATTTGAAACTGAAATATATAAAAAATGGGAAAAAGACGATAAATTTAAACCAAAAAATTCATCAAGTAAAAAAACATTCTATATTCCAATGCCACCACCAAATGTAACATGAAATCTTCATCTTTGACATGCTTTAACCAATACTGTTCAAGATATTATGATCAGATATCATCGTTTGAAATGAGATATTACTTTATGGGTACCAGGTACAGATCATGCATGAATTGCAACTCAAAGTGTGGTAGAAAAAAAATTAGCTAAAAACGGTATAAAAAAAACAGATTTATGAAGAGAAAAATTTATAGATGAAGTATGGAAATGGAAAGATGAGTATGCAAATAATATAAATAGTCAAATAAGATTAATGTGAGCTAGTTGTGATTGGAGTAAAGAAAGATTTACCTTGGATGAATGACTTAATAAATTAGTAGAATATGTATTTTGTGATTTATATGAAAAAAAATTAATTTATAGATGAGAATATATGGTAAATTATTCTCCAATTTTAGAAACAGTAATTTCAGACATAGAAGTTAATTATCAAGAAGAAAAAGCTAATTTATATTATATTACTTATTTTTTAAAATGATCAGACAAAGAGCTTGTAATAGCTACAACTAGACCAGAAACAATGTTGGCAGATCAGGCAATTGCTGTACACCCAAAAGATAAAAGATATCGTAAATTAATAGGTAGAAAAATTATTTTACCAATTTTAAATAAAGAAATACCTATTATTTGAGATGAAATTGTAGATATTGAATTTGGTACTTGAGCTTTAAAAATTACTCCAGCACATGATGCAATAGATTTTAGTGTTGGTAAAAAACATAATTTAAAACTTGATTATTCAGTAATAGACAAAAATTGAATAATGAATCATAATGCATGAATTTTTAATTGACAAAATTGTGAAACAGCAAGAGAAAATATTGTAGAATTATTAAAAGCTAAATGAAATTTAGTTAAGATTGAACCTTATACTCATAAAGTTTGATATTGTTCTAGAAGTTGAGCAAAAATTGAAACAATTATATCTACTCAATGGTTTGTAAATTCAAGTGAATTAGCAAAAAATGTTATTAAATGATACAAGAAAAATGAATTTAAAATTATTCCTGAAAAATTTAATAAAATTTTTGAAAATTGGATTTATAATTTAAAAGATTGGTGTATTTCTAGACAACTTTGGTGGTGACATCAAATTCCGGCATATTATGATATAAATACTTGAAAACTTTTAGAAGTTACTACTGATGAAAAAAAAGTATTTAAAAAATATGGTAAAGATAATGTAAAAAGAGATGACGATGTTCTTGATACATGGTTTTCTTCTGCTCTTTGGCCTTTTTCTATTTTGGATTGGGACCCAAAAAAACCTTGAAAATTATTTAATCAATTTTATCCAGCACAAGTACTTGAAACATGACATGATATTATCTTTTTTTGGGTTATAAGAATGTTGCTTATGGGTTACGAATATACCAAAAAAACTCCATTTAAAAATATTTATCTTCATTGATTAATTTTAGATGAAAAAGGTAAAAAAATGAGTAAATCTATATGAAATATTATAGATCCTGTAGAAATTATTAATCAATATAGTACAGATGCTTTAAGATTAAGTTTAATTATATGAAATACTCCTTGAAATAATTTAAATTTTTCTATTAAAGCTGTTGAATCAAATTCTTTATTTTTAAATAAATTATGGAATGTTACCCGTTTTGTACATTCAAATGTATGAGAAATTAAAAAAAATGATATAGAATTATTAAATACAATAAATAAAAATTATGATAAATTATTAAATCATGAAAAATGGATTATTTCTAGATTAAAAAATGTATTTGATATAGTTACTGATTGAATGGAAAATTTTAATTTTTCTATAATTTGATTTGATTTAATAAATTTTACAAAAGATGAATTTGCTGATTTTTATATTGAAGAATATAAGCTTACTAAAGAAAATTCTAAATATTGAGACACAGTATTATCTTTTTGTATTTTAACATTATTAAAATTATGGCATCCGTATATTCCTTTTATTACCGAAGAACTTTATTGAAAATTAAAAAATAAAGAAACTCTTATCGATAATACATGGCCAAAATGAAATATTAAAAGAAATATATTAATAGAGAAAGATATGTGCATTATTTCTAATGTAATAAGAACAGTTCGAAATATACGTGCAGAAAAACTTATCAAACCACAAGATAAAGTAGATGTAATATTTAGAACTACAAAAAAATTTAAAACTTTATTAGAAACAAATCAAGAAATTATTTATTGACTTGCAAAAATCAAAAATTTATTTATAGTAGAAAAAAATAAAGATATTAATTGATCAAAATATGCTTATTGAGTTATTGATTCTATAGATATATTTGTTGATACATGAGACATTATTGATTCTACAGATGAGAAAGAAAGATTAAAGCTTTTAATATGTGATAAAAAAGAATATATACGAATAATTAATTTTAAATTATTAAATGCCAATTTTGTAAAAAAGGCTCCAGAATCTCTAGTGCGTATAGAACAAGAAAAAAAATTGCAAGCAGAAGAACAATTAAAAAAATTAGAAGAAAAATATAAAACTTTATAATTTTTTATAAATTATATTTATGTTAATACCAACTTTAATTTGAAAAGCTGATGAAATTTCCAAAAATATTAGACAAGAAGATTATTTTGAAAAATTTAATAAAAAAGTAATAGATATTATTATAAATATCCAACCTAAAGTATTTTTATGTATATTTAGAACTAAAGATAAGTTGATGGGCATAATCAGAAATACTAAAGATGAAACATGTTTTAATGCTAATTTATCACAAGAAGAAATAGAATATTTTAAAAAATTAATTTGAATTAAAGAAAACGAAAAAATAGAATTAGATCCAAAAAGATTTGATCCTTATAAATAATTTATTTTCAAATTTATATAATATGCAAAACAGTTTTAATCAATCAAATATTATACAAGAATGATCAACATCAGAAAACCTATATTATGTTTTAGGATTTTATTTAGTTGTATGAATTATACTTATAATATGTCTATATTTTTTTAAAAATTACAGAAAAAATGTAAATATAATTTTTGAAGATATAAAATTACTTTATAAAAATTTTATTCATTGGAATGTTTCTAAAATTATTATTTTGATTTATTCTTTTTTATTTAGTACCATTATTTCTTTACCTTTTATATGATTATTAGCTTATTTATCGTATAATGTTTTTATTCAATTTGATCAAAAATTATTACAAGATTTTTTAGTTAATGGTAAAATCGATAACGAATTAATTAATATTATTTTTTTAAACACAAAAACAATACTAGTCATATTTTTATTACTTTCAATAATTTTATGTATTTTTTTACTAATTTTTACATATGGTAACTTATTATTACAAAATGTTTATAAATCATATTTAAGTTGAAAAATTTTAAAATATAAATCAAATTTATATTTTTCAAAACAATATTTTTTAAAATATATTTTTACTTTTGGTTGGGTATCTTTATATATGCTTATACCTGTTTTAATTTTATTATGATTTTTGATAATAATTAGAATATTATGATATTTTTGATTTATTACAATTTATTTAACAAATACTCAAAGTATTGTATTATGAATATCAACAATAATTATATTATTTTTTATCATTATTTTATTTGTATATTTATATATCAGATTAGCCTTTTCTTATATTGCTTTAATTTATACTAAAAATATTAATGATAAAACCAAAAAATATATTGATGAAAGTTTTAAAATTACAAAAAATAAAATTTTAAAGATAATAACCCTTATTATTCCTGTAATGCTTTTGATATGATTAATATCATTAATAAAAGATTTGTTACCAAGTTATCAAATAATACACATAATTTATGGTATTATAATGTTTTTATGTTTAGATTGAGTTTTGTATATGTTATATGTTTCTATTTATTGAATAATAAAAAAAGAAAATATTATACCAAAGAAAATTAATTAACAATCTAATATAGGTAAATTATAATCTAATTTAAAACAAAAAAACTAAAAATTATTCTTATTAAGTATATATTCAAATAAAATTTATTTTTCAAAATTGTAAGCTTTGCTTTTAAAAAAGCTATTTTTTTAAAAAGTATTTATATCTTGGTCTATAAAAGTAGATCATTTTTTGCATTAAAAAATGAAATATGATAAAATTAGATAAATATTAGTTAAATTTTTATTTATAATTTTATGACACAAGAAGAAAGTAGACAAATATTGGATGATAAAATATGTAAAAGCCTAACCACAGAACTAAAGTCATGAAAAATGACTGAAAAAGATGCACTAGCATATATGATTTTTTTTAATGCTCTAGGTAGTGACGAAAAACTTATTAAAACATCTGTGGAAAATATTTCTAGGAAAGAATGAATTTTTGATAATTTGGATAACACTTTCAAAAAAGAAGATAAAAAAAGTGAGGATTTGTTGGCTGCTGAATTATTGAGAGAAAGTATAAAAAGTAATTTAAATTAATTTATTTTTAAGATAAAAATTTATGACAGGAAGTACATTAACACCATCCACAGAAAGAGAGGCTGCATTTGTTCAAACAAAACAAATACTTTCTATGCCAAATTCTCCAATTTCTGGTAGTGCGGACATATTATTAACTTTTTTAGAATGATGAAGATGAAATTTACCTTTAAGAGATTTTATAAATGATTGGCTTTCTAATCAAAATAGAATAATGTCATTTAGATGAGGTTATGGTATAATACCCATTCATCCTACTTATGATCAATTAACAACATTATATTCTTTAAAAGAAAAACTTGCATATATTGTTTCATTATCTTTTCCAGAATGAAGTACATCTTCTATAGATAGAGATAATTTAATAGATAGAATAAATAATACTTTATATGAATTAGAAAATGACGTAATAAGTAAATTTGATATGTCTGAATGAGCGATTATAAGAAATGCACTATTAAGTAGAAT
>CAYRGR010000006.1:0-1326 GCA_964423755.1 uncultured Candidatus Peribacteria bacterium | reverse complement strand
ATGATTACAAAATGACAAGAAGAAAAATTACTTTGTGTAATTAAAGCAGCATGAAAAAAACCAACAGATTTTTTATTTAAAGAGACAGATTGAAAATATAATTTTGAATCTCTACAATTTAATCTTACAGATTTTAAAAATTCATTAAATAAAGAAGATCTAGATAATTTTTTAGATCAAAATCATCTAACTGAAGATGAATTTGATAAATATTTTTTGGTTTATTTTGCACTTGAGAATCTAAAAAATGCAAAATGAGAATTAGATAAACAAAAATACAATTCTTTATGATGAGTAAATATAAAACCATTTGAACAAGATATAAATAAATGGAGAGGTATAATGAGGGATAGAATTATGAATATCCAAACAATAAACCCAACTTTAAATCCTACATTACCTGCAAGCTATACTGATTCTGACATGCAATTTCTTAATAGTTATTATGAAAAATTTAGATCTTTATTTTATGTTGATCAAGATTGACAGCCATGAGCAATGATGGAAAGATTAATAGCAGTTTTACGATATAGATGTCCAAATACGATTGCAGCACAAAATATAAATATGAATGATCTTGCTATGGCAGTATCTTGAAGAAATCAAGTACATAATGATATGATTTATAATGATAGAAATCCTTTTAGAGATGAAGAATGATGATGACAAAGAGTTTTAAAAGCCATTTGAAGAACAGAAAAGTATAGGAATAGAATAAAAACAGCATTATCTCCAACTTTAAATACTTTTTTAAGATGAACAGAAGAGGCTATAAAACTGGCATTAAGATGAGTAGCATGAGCTGGAAAAATTGTTACTCAAGGAATATCTGATGTGACTTGATGGGCAAATAATATTGTAGAAAAAAAAGCAGAATGATGATTTTTTAAAAAACTTCTTGTAAGAACAGTAAAAATTCCTTTATATGTATTATATCCTGTTACAAAAGTTGCAGAAAAAGTTTCTACATGAACAAATAAGTTCATTTGAAAAACTGAAGAAATAGTAAAAAAATGATATGATAATACAATTACTTTTATTAGAAATACTGCAGATGATCAACAGATTAATCATATGTTTCAGTGAATTACCTATGCTGCAGATTGAGTCACTTCTTTACTTTGAAGGTGAACATCCTTTTTAGGGAATCTTTGATATGATCAATTAAATACACGTCAAAAAAGAGAAGTAATAGCAGGTCTTTATGAGGCAGCATGAAGCGAAAGACAGCTCCAAAGGTGGATGGAAGCTTGAGATATCGCACAAATGTTGAATTTTAAAGAAGATTGATTTAGTGTAGTGGATGAGAGTGGAAGTGTGGAGAGT
>CAYRGR010000005.1:0-14436 GCA_964423755.1 uncultured Candidatus Peribacteria bacterium | reverse complement strand
ATTCAGAAGAATTTTTATCTTTATTATTAGAAAATCAATCTGCATTTACATTTTTTGGAGCATCAAATTTTGGAGGTCAAGAAGAAGCACTTCAATCTTTTGAGTCTACTGTCGAAGATGATGATTTTTGACTTGCTGTTTGTTCAGCATTATTCCATTCTTTCTGAATTTCTGCTTGATCTGATATTGAGCTTTCTGAACTTGTTGGTGATTTTGTTGAATCTACTGTTCAAGCTGCTGGAGATGAAGCTTCTTCTGGCTTTAATTCGATGTTTCTTGTAGTTCCATCTTCATCAGTTTGTGTTATTCCAGTAATTAATCAAGTATTGCTTCTTGTTACCGTAATTTGAGCATATACAAAATAATCAAATGAATAAAAAATACTCAAGCTTATAATGTTTATCAAAATTAATTTGGTTATATTTTTTTTCATTGTTAAAGTGTAAATGATATAAGATCTAGTAAGAATGTATAGCAAGCAAGTAGTATTAAAGTTGCTAAAACTGTATTTTTTAAAATAGCTATTCATTTTTTTGCCTTGTTTTCATCTCAAGCTGAAGTGATATAGTAAAATCATCATAAAATTAAGAAAAATATCACTGTTGGTCAAGCAAAAAATATGGCTATATTCATTAATTGAGCAAAAATTCATTGTCATTGCTTAATATCTCATGTATATACGAATCTTACCCATGATTCTATGACTCATAAAAAAATAAGTCAAAATCAAGCATATAAAAATCTGTTTTTTGCTTTTTTATTTTTTTCTGTATCTCATCTTGCCATAATCATATTTATTCACGCTATTATTAACATAATAACAACTACTCAGGCAATTAAAATTTTTACAAAAGGTATAAGTCAATCTCCTACTATTGAATCCCATGATTCAAAATTAACAAACATATTTCATTTAGTTTCTGTAACATCGGTAAAATCATGTGTTATTTCTGTAGCATCTCTTTGTCTTCATATAAACAGGCTATATATTTGACCTGGAATATTTATAAACAAAAAAGCTACTAATGTATAATAAAGTTTATTTTTTAAATTTTTTGTTTTATCATCGGATCACATAGAAACTATCATATTTATTCATATATATATTAAATATATTAAAATAACTCATCATAAAATAACCTTTACTGTATGTAATAAAGAAAATCATAAATTATTTATTTGAGATAACATATTATCTCATCATATTGGATTAATAGAAATTTTTGTTATATTATCTCATACGGGTATATTTTGTACAACCTTAGCAAAAGAAATACTACAACAAAAAAACATTCATATAGCAAAAATATATGTATATATAAATAATTTTTTCATTTTATTCATTATTAGAAAAATATCATTCGTAATCTTTTGCATTAATAATTCAAGATTGTTCTAAAATATAAGCTGATGATTTCATTGATATCATTCATTCAGCAGATCACATTTCAATATTGTTGTTAATTTGAACTAAATCTCAAGTTTTTATTAAATTTTTAATTCAATTTGTAACATACATTAATTCGTATATTCATACTCTTCATTCTTTATCTGCTCTTGGTATAAGTCTCTGAGATAAAACTCATAATAAAGTATCAGCTAATCTTACTCTAACTTGCGATTGAATATCTGGATTAAAAAATTGTATTATACGATTTACTGTCTGTACACTTCATGATGTATGTAATGTAGAAAAAACTAAATGTCATGTTTCAGAAAGATTGATAGCTGCTTCTACAGTTTCTCTATCTCTCATTTCTCATACCATTACTATATCTGGATCTTCTCTCATTGCTGCTCTAATTGCATTTACAAAAGAATCAGTATCTCTTCATACTTCTCTTTGAGAAAAAATGGAATTTTTATCAGTAAAAATAAATTCTATTGGATCTTCTATTGTAATTACATGTTCATTTCTAGTCTCATTTATTCTATCAAGCATAGAAACCATTGTAGTAGATTTACCACTACCAGTAGGTCAAGTTACCAAAAATAATCACTGTTTTTTACCTAAGGTTTGATATAATCATTGTGGCAATCATAAATCTTCCATTTTTTTTGCTTCTCTCTCTATCCTTCTTAAAGAAAATCATATTCTTCATAATTTAAAATATCAGTTAACTCTAAACGGAATTCATTCATGTGATACATAAGCAAAATCTATATCTTTTCTTTCATAAAATTCTTTAATTTTATTATTATCTCACTTAAATAATTCTTCTGATAATCTAAGCATTATTTCTTTTGAAAATACTCATGCTTGTTTTAGTTTTCAAATTTTTCAATAAATTCTAAATGCTGGAAAATCTCATTCTGAGATATGTATATCTGATGCATTTTTTCTAGCTCAATAATTTAAAATACCTTCTATATTGATTTTTTCTTGATATGGCATATTTTTTAAAAATTAAAAAATAAATTTGATTTTATTAAATAATAATGATTATTATTCTTTAATAGATTATCATAAAATATAAATATTTGCAAAAAAAAATATTATTTTTATAATCTTTTAACTTTTTATTACTTTTTAATTTAATTTATGGATTATAATAAAGCAAAAGAAATTTTAAAGCTTCAACAAGAAGCAAGTAAAATCAAAAAAGAATTATCAAATATTCATATTGAAGCAGAAACAAATTGAGTTGTTGTTACTATAGATTGAGAAATGCATGTTGTCTCTGTAAAAATAGAAGATAACACTATATTACAAGATCAATCAAAACTAGAACAATCAACGATGGATGCTATAAATAAATGATTAAAAAAATCTCAAGAAATTGCAGCAGAAAAAATGAAATGAATAATGTGAGATATGTGATTAAATTTACCTTGAATGTAATTGTACTTAAATAAATTTTTTTTATAATCTCGCCCGAACTTTAATTTAATTTAAAGGAGTTTTTAAAAGAAATAAACAAAAATTAATTCTTATTAGGTATATTTTAATTTTTTTTGATCTTAAATTTTTCTTCTAAAAATTTAACAAAAATACTATTTGATACCAATTCTTCTTTTTCTAAATCTATAATTTCTCATACATCAAAAATATTTTTTCATTCAAAAGGATTGTTTATAAATTGAATTTTTTTATTTCCATTTTCTGTAAATAAAACAAAATCTTTAATTAAAGAAAAATATTTTGTATAGTCATCTCATTTTAATTTATTAAGTTCCATGGTTTCTTTTAATAAATCAATTCTTTTTTCCAAAATTTTTGAAAATTTTGTAAGTTTATCAAGCTCTTTAATATTTTCTCAAGCAGAATCTAAATTTGCTTTTGTAATATCTTTTGTAGTAAGTCTAATATTTAGTCACAAATTTTGTGCATCTTGAAAAATATTATTATAATTTTTTTCATTATTTTTAGTAAAAAACATAATTTCATCTCATCAAATATACATTTTTGTATTATCTCAAAAATATTGTATTATCAATTTTTGAAATTTTTTAATCTTATCAGTCATAACATCTCAAGAATGAAGAAAAATATAATCTTTTTTTTGATCTTCAGTCAAATGTTTATTTTCACTTGCTTCTTTTATTACATTAAAAAAATCTCTTATATTTTCTACTCACATTCATTTTATATCAATAAAAAATAATTGTCACTCTTCTTTTATATCTTGATAAAAAGAGTTTTTATTTAAAGCATTTTTGTATGTTTTAGTAATAAAATTATCATTCTTATCTATATTTTGTCATGATTGTATTTTTGAAATAAGTTTATCATATCTATCAAATAAATCTTTTTCTACAAGTTCTCATTTACTAAATAAATCATAATTCTTATCTATTGGCATTATGAATTCTCAATAAATAACACATGATTTTATAAAAGAATTTATATCTTGATATAATTGTAATTTTTTTGGAATTTCTCATTTTTTTACAAGATTCATTATATTTAAAGTAAGTATAATTTGTCATTTTGGATCTCAATTTTCTCTTTCAAAAATCCTTGTCTTTTCTGTAACTTGTTTTCAGTTAACTTGAAAAGTTTTTGTTAAAATTCATGATGAAACTTCATATCTAACGTTGTTTTCTTCTATAAATTCATGAAAACTGTTATTACAATATTTATTGTAAATTTCTTTTTCTTTATTTACTACTTCAGAAAAATCACTAACTATATCGATATTTTCATTTTTTGTAGCTCTTTTTTCAAGATCAGATCTAGTTTTTGCAATTTCTGTAATTATTTGTACTTGAGAAATATTTTTTTCTATTTTTCATATTTTTGAAAAAACCTGAATTGGATTTTTTATTGGATTTTTTAATTGTTCTTCAGTAGAATGTAAGATTAAAGAATTTTCAAAAATTCAATTTAATATATTTTGCAAATATTTTTCATCTCATAAAGTTAAATCTGAACCATCACTTTTTGCTATTATAAAATTTTTATAATCATCAAAAACTATTTTTAATCATAATTTATTATTTTGTTGAATTTGATTTTTAAATTTTGCTAAAATTATATCAGTAAAAAATTGTCATTTTAAATCATTTAAAGCTTTTATTCATGTAAAAATCATAGCATTATATTCTCATCAATTTTGAAACTCTTTTAATAATTTTAAAATAGGATAATTTTTATCTATTGTTTTTATTAATTCTTGATTATCAACAATTTCATTATTATCTATATTATTATCTATAACTCATAAAACTGATTCTTTAAAAACTTTTTTCTTTTTTTTATAAATTAATGGATTAACCTCTGATAATAAAAATCATCAAGAATTTCATGATACATGATTTAATCATTCATTTAGCATAAATATAAATTAATTTTATTTTTGTTTTGGAATAATATTTTTTATAAGAAAGAAAAAAACTGAAAAACTAAAGAAAAAAATTTTAATTATTATTTTTGTCAATTCTAAAGCTATAATTATCTTCTATAAATCTTCATTTTAAAGAACTTAAACATTTTACTACATTTGTATGCCAACTTTTATTTGAAGATGCATATATTGATCAGTTATTATTTCACCATCTAGAAAGCTGATCTATTGTAGAATATTCTTTTAAAAATTTATTATTTAAAGTTTTAACTATCCAGTAAATTCATTCTTTTGGACTCAAAAATTCATAAGTACTTCAAGAATCAGTATTTCAAACATTTCATACATTATATCATGTTTTTAAAGATCTTCATAATCATGTTTCAGCAAGTCAAATACACATCAAAAAACTAGGATCTATTTTACCATTAATTCATTCCTCTACCCAAATATCCCATTTATTAAAATCAAAAGTAGCGTAATTATTTAACAAATTTTTTTGTCTATCTGTTTCTGTATCTCAATATATATAAAATATTTTAAATTTACCTGTATTTGCTCTATTTCAATATTTAATTTTTAAATCTTCTATATATTTATATTGATATTTAGAATCTAATTTTTCAAATTTTAAATGAGTTAAATTTAAAAATCTTAAAGGATCTACTGATTCGCGATCTTTATATACTTCAAAATGCAAATGAGGTCCACTTGTCATAATTCAAGCTCATTTAGTTCATGGTGCTCATCAACTTTTTGCAAAAACTTCTCACTCTTTTATAAAATCAAATTGTTTTACATATACCTCTGATACATGTCAATAAATAGTAACAAATCATGATTGATGTTTGATTGCAATATATCAATATTGTCAAATTTCTGGCTCATAAACAAAATATACATAACCATTAGCAGGAGCTATAATATCTGTTCATTGAGGTATAGGAATATCTATTGCTTCATGTTTACTTCATAATTGTTTAAAATATTCTGGATCATAATAATAACTAGAAATTCAATTATTTGGTTCTATAGGCCATAACAAAGGATTTATCTCTTCTAAAGCTTTTTCTTCTTTTAATTTTTTTTCTAAAATAAAATATTTTTTAATTTCTAAACATTTTGGATTTTCATCTATATTATATTCATCTAACGAATCTATATTATCAACATTAAAAGATCATGAAAAAATATTAATATTACAATTATATTTATCTGAAATATTACTAAACACTTCATTATAGTCATTAAAAATTTTTCATATTTTATTTTTTATATTTAATTGACTTTCTTGTTTAGATATAATGTATTTATTAAAAAGAGCTTCTTTTCATTTAGTTATTTTTAAAAGATTTTCTTTATATTCTTTTTGACTTATTAAATCTTTATTTTTTAAATCAAGTTCTTTTTTTAATTTAAAATTCTCAATTTTTATTTTTTTTAAATTTTCCTTATTAAAATAATTTTCTTTAATAAGATCCTTATATGTATTTATTAAATTTTGTCAGTTTAATTCAACAATTGTTTTTAAATGAATATCATTAATAATGTCTGATAAATTTCAATCATTTAAAATAATACTTCTAATAACATCAACATCTTCATTATTATAAGAATATACCAAAGTTCATTTTGAATAAAGATAATTTAAATAATTAAGAATACTAGATCTATTAATACTTATTTGTAATTCTAAATCTTTATTTTTATTAATATATTCTTCAATTTGTTTATTTTGAAAAGCAATAATATCCATTGCTTCTTTTATAGATTTATTTGTTTCTTCTATAGAATCATCTATTTGTTTTAATGCTAAATTTAAATTTATTTTTTCTATAGAAAAAGATCTTTTTTGTTCTTTATATTGTTCTTTTATTTTTTCTAATCTAATTAAAATATTTTCAAAAGAATTAATTTTTCAATCATAATCAAAAATTAAAGTCTCTTCTTCTGTTGAAAGAGGAATATTATTAAAAACTAATTCTTGTTGTTTATTTTTAAAATCATCTAAAATTTGAGCTGTTTTTGATTTTTTAATTCACAAAAAAGTAGAGTCATTTGCTTGTTTTAAACTAACTCATGAAGAAGCAAAAACGCTATTACATATAAAAATAAATATTATATATATAGGAATTATTTTTTTTAGATTATTCATTATATAAAAAATATATACTAAACCAAAATTAAGTTTATCATATATTTTTAATAAAAGCAAAATTTTTGGGCTTTTTTATAGTCCTATTTTCAAATCCGACCACTTTTATTAAATTCTAAAAATTCATAAAATTAATCAATCGTTTCTTAGTGGTGAAATATAGTCTAATTTAAAAGGTTTTTAAAAAAAATGAAAATTAAATTTAATTCGGTATAATTTAAAAAAAATTAAACTTGAAAAATTAAAAACTATAAAATAATGATTTATTTTTACTTAAAATCCAATTGATACTTTTTCATTTTCAAAACCAATCCCAATGCATAATATCTAAATTACTATATTCATTTTGTGTAAAAGGATTTATTTGAATTTCAAAATGTAAATGATAATCATTATAATTTTTATCTGGCACTCAACTATTACCAATAAAACCTAATATATCTCAGGAATTTACAATTTTTCATTCATATAAATCTGATGCTACATTATTAAGATGTGAATAAAAAAAGACATTTCAATCAAATGTTTTTAACCAAACCTGATTTCATCTATAAATATCTAAATTATTTAATTTATCAATATATGTTAAATTATTATTAATAATTTTATCAAAATCATCCCATATAAAATTATCTTTAATACGAATAATTACTCATTTTCAAACTGCAATAACTGGAGTATTTTTTGGAGAATTAATATCATATCAATGATGTATTCAATCTGTATTTTGAGATCTATGCGGTCTTAAAGAATTAGGAATTAAAGATGGCTTGGTCGGCATTTCTTTTCATTCAACTGGAATTTTATATTGTATATTTTTTCTTTCATTAAAAATATTATGTAATAATTTTAATTCAAACTTTTTATAATTTAAACTATAGGTTTTATTTATTAATTTAATTTTTGATAAAAAATTATTTTTTGTAGAAATTTGAGATATTTCTGATTCAAAATTAATAATATTTTTATTTACTATATCAATTTGATCTTTAATTAAAGAAGTGTTGTAATTTAAAAAAGTATTTAATATCTCTCATTCATATTTAGTTTTAATATTATATTTACAATTTTTACATAAAATATTATCAATAGAAATTAAAATATTTTTATCTACACAAAAATTATCTATAAATTTAAATTTAACTAAAAACAAATTAAATGAGTATGATTTAGTGTCTATATAAAAAATTTTTTGAGAATTATTACAACTTGATTTTAAAGTTAAATCTGTATATTTTTTATCAGTTTTTATTACAAAAAAAGTAGAATTTAAATCATTATTTCATAATATAATATTATTATTTAATGATGTTAGAATTTTAGCATCTATATCTTTAATTTCTAATGAATTTGATATAAAAGGAAAGACTAAAGCATTAAATATTAATCAAATTAAAAATATATATATTAAATGCATACTAAAAATTTTTTAAATTAATAAATTTTAAAATCAAATTATATATTGAAGAAAATTTAATTTTCATTTAAAAACTATTTATACTAAAATTAGATATATACTTAAAAAAAATTGTTTAAAAATCTCTTTATGGTAAAACCTTTATCTAATTTGGTTTTTAAAAAGAAAAAAACTAAAACCAATTATTATTAAATATATTTCATTAAAATTGTTATTTGTTTTTAATTTGATTCTTGTAATTTTATTTTAATAGCTTGTTCAATACTATTTTTTATATGAGATAAAATTGCTATTAAAATTTCTTTTCTGTTTTTAGAAATTTTTTGATTTGCTTTAACTATATCTATTTTATTGCTTACAGAAATAAAAACATTTGTTAGAATTTTTATTTGTTTTTCTTTAATTTCATTTTTAATATTATCATTTAATTTATCTAGAATTTTATCTAATTTAATTTTATAAGATTCAATTAATAATAAATTTAAATCTTGTTCTAATTTTTTTTTATCTTCTATAGAAATATTATCATTTATATCTCAAGTAAAAGATGTATCATCTTTTATAGAATCTACATTTGATCATGATAGAGATGATCATGATAGAGATGATCATGTACTAATATTTTCTCAATAAGAAAAACAAAGATAAAAACTTTGTAAAATGATCAATGTTATATAAATATATATTTTCATTTTTTGAAAAATAAATATTAATTTAATTTTATTATGAATAAAAACATTTTAATTTCAAGTTTTGAGTGTGAAAAATGAGTGAATAATATAATTAAAATAAATCTTTCATACCAAAAATAAATTAATCCTATATTTCCTTTTTAAATCAAACCATTTTTATTAAATTTTATAAATTCATAAAATTGATCTATGCCTAATAAAAATTGATTTTCAGTTTTTTTCTTTTTAAAAACCTTTTAAATTAGACTAGGTCTCGCTAACGCGAGACTGTCGATCAATTTGGTTTTAGTATTTAATAAATTAAAATTTATTAAATTTTAGGTATTTTAATTTTTATTTTAAATCATTGATTAATATCTGTATCTATATCAAATTCTCAATCATGAATTTTAATTATCCTGTCTATTATAGATAATCAAATTCAAACTCATAATCACAATCTTTTACTTCTTGAATTATCTATTTTATAAAACTTTTCTTTTAAAAAAGGAATTTTATTTTTTGGTGATCATTTTCAATCATCAAAAAAATTAATATACGAGTAATCTCATTTATGAAATGCAAAAATTTCTAATGTCGTATTTCTACCTGCATATTTAATAAAATTAGCAAAAATATTATGTAAAATTTGTGTAAATTTATCTTTATCTGCATTTATATAAAATTTATTTTGTGTATTTTTATAAATAATTTTTTGATTACTTTTTTTAAGTTCATTTAAATATTCATTGATAACAAAATTAGAAACTTCATTAAAATCAATTTTAGAAATAAAAATATCTCAAAAATTTATACTTTCGTTTTTCTCATAATCCATTATTAAATTTGTAATTTTAATAAGTCTATTAATTTCATCATGTAATAATTTTATATTTTTTCGATCTAAATTAATTACTCAATCTTCTATTCATTCTAAATAACATTTTACTGCTGTAATTGGAGTTTTAATTTCATGGCTTAAATCAGATAAAAAAGATGTCCTTATTTTTTCTTGAATACTTAAGCTCTTATTTAAATTATTAATCATATCTACAAGAGGCATAAATTCATCACGTTTTTTATATCAAATAATATTATACTTTTTTTTATGAATAATATTTGAAAGATTACTAATAACATGCTTAATTGGATTAAATGTAATAGATATCCAAATATAAGAAAAAAGTAGTATAACAATTATTAAAATTCAATTAAAAATTACCATTGATCTTAGTGTTTTTAATACAAAAATTCATTCTGGAGCATCTAAATCTAATGAAACAAAATCAAACATATTAGAAAAAAATGATTGTATTGCATTAGTGCTTATTGTTTGTTCAAAAGAAGATAAAGGAATTCCTACTTTTTTTAAAGATTCAACAAGAGAAGTTTTTGAAGCAACTGGCTTTTGAGAAAATTTTTCTAATGAATTAGATATTGCCAATAAATCTTTTATAATTTTTTTATATTCATTTATAACATTTTCATCTAATATATCTGTATTTAAAATATTACTTAATAAATCAAAATCTACATTTACATTATTATCTTGTTTTTCTTTTATATCTAATACATAATCATTAAAATAAATACTAGAAAAATATTTTAATGCAAGTATATTTGCAATAATAACAAAAACTAAAATTAAAAAATTTGTAATTAAAAATTTATGTGAAAATTTCATATATAAAAAATAATTTTAAAATATTATTAATAACTTATATATACTTAATAAAAATTGATTTTTGGTTTTTTTATATTTAAAAACATTTTAAATTAGATTAGATTTCGCTACTACGAAACTATCAAATAATTTTAATTGAGTATAATACAAAACTATAGAGCAATTTTTTTTGGATATTAAATTAACTAATTTCATATCAAATTCATCTTATTGTTTTAATATTTATAGCATCTCATAATTTTTTTCTTAAGTTTTTTATATGTGTATCTACAGTCCTATCATATAAATAATTTTCATATCATATTATTTCTTTCATTAATTTATCTCTTAATATAGTTTCATTTTTATTCTCTATCATATATTTTAATATCATAAATTCTGTCTTTGTAGTTTTGATAAGTTCTCAAGAAATTTGACAAGAAAAATTATTAACAAATAAAACTATATTTTTAAATGAAATAGTTTTTACTTCATTGTCTGTACTGACATTTAAAAATCTTTTTAATACAGAATTAATACGGGCTAATAATTCTCTTGGAGAAAATGGTTTAGATACATAATCATCTGCTCATAAATCTAAAGCTAATACTTTATCTTCTTCATCTCATCTAGCAGAAAGAATAATTATAGGAATATTGTCCGTTTCTCTTATTTCTTTGCATATTTCAATACCATTTTTTCATGGTAAATTAATATCTAATATAATTAAATCTGGTTTAAAAGTTTTAAAAAAATTTATAGCATCCAATCAATTATCACATAATTTAATTTCAAAATTACTTTTGGATAAATATAATTTTAATGAATTTAAAATTCATTTATCATCTTCTATTATTAAAATTTTTTGCATATTTTATTAAATTAATTTAATAATTTTTCATAAATATTATTTATTGCTACTGCTCATTCTGATGCTGCAACAATAGATTGTTTAAATTTATTTGAATTAGTAGTAATATCTCAAGCTGCCCAAATTCAATCTATAGAAGTTTTTTGTGTTTTATCTACAATGATATATCAATCTTCATCCAAAAGTAAATTAAATTTATCAAATATTTTAGTATCTGGTTCATTTCATATATCTATAAAAACTCAATCTAATTTTAATAAATCTCAATTATCTAAAACAACTCATTCTACATTTTCTTTTCATTTAATTTCAGTTATTTTAGTATTTTTTAAAATTTTAATATTTTCTTTTGATTCAACCTGCTCTACCCAACTTTTTGCTGCTTTAAAAGAATCTCTTCTATGAATTAAATAAATTTTAGAACAAATTGTAGATAAGTATAAAGCCTCTGAAAGTGCAGAATCTCATCATCAAACTAATGCTACTTCTTTATTTCTAAAAAACATTCAATCACAAGTAGCACAATAAGAAACTCATTTTCAAATTAATTCATCCTCTCATAAAACTCATAATTTTCTGTGTTTATTTCAAATTGCAATTAAAATTGTTTTTGTCTGAAATTCTTTTTGAAAAGAAGTTTTTACTAAAAAATAATTATCAATTTTTGTAATATCAACAATTTTATCTTGTATAATTTCTGATCAAAAATTTTTAGCTTGATTTAATAATTTATCCATAATATCAAATCATGAAATATTTTCAAATCAAGGAAAATTTTCTACTTTATGAGCATAAGTCAATGCTCATCATAATAATTCTCATATTATTACATTACTCATTCAATATCTACTTGCATAAAGTCATGCTGTAAGCCCAGCACTTCATGCTCATATTATAATAACATCGTACATAATATATAAATTACGAATTAAATTTTATTTTCTTTTATTATATTCAAAATTAGATTAACTTTATTAAAAACATCTTTAATATAATTAAAATTAATTTGTGTATTTAAATTATTTAATTTAATATAAATTATTCAAAAATTTAAAATATTAGAAAACATTCATTTTATTTTTCATCATATTTCTTCTATAAATGAAAAATCATAATTTACGATTTCATATTTAAAAAAATTAACTTTTTTAAAATAGATTATTTTTTTATTTGTAATAATTATCATATTTAATAAATATTCTATTAACAATATATATAAAAATAAAAAACAAAATAATATATATATTACTATAAATATATTTATAATTATTTGTGAAACTAAAAAAAAATGTGAATTAATTACACTAACAAAAACTACAAAAGATATTAAAATTAAAAATTTTACAAAAATCCAAAATAAAAAAAACCAATGTTTTTGTAAAACTAATTTAATTTCTTCTTGTAAATCTAATTTGTATATTTCAATATTTAATGAATTAAGATTCATGTATATTTTTATTAAATTATAAATTTTAATTTTAAAACCATTTAAAAAAAATTAATCAATTATTTTTTTATTGTTATGCTTGGTCTTTTTATATAATAAGGTTCTGTGTATTTATATTTTCAATTAAATTTATAATTTTTAAAAAATAAATTATAATCTTCTTCTAATTGTATAGATATATTTGAATTTGCAAAATCAAAATTATTTCAAATTCAAATATATTTTCAAGGTTTAATTTCTCAAATATTTATTAAATACGGTTTAGAGTTTCTTTTTTGTTTAATTAAATATTCTTGTTTATTTGCTTTAATAAGAATCGGATAATTTACATTTTGTAACTCTAGAAATTCAAAATAATTAATTGAATCGATTTTAATATTATTAACAAAAAATATAGTATTAATAGTAAGTGTCAAAATCCTAGTAGAAGTGAATCATCAAGGTCAATTTATGATAGTAATTCAATTAATTAGAGAAATTTCTAATTTATTTTTTTTTAAAAACTTTTCTATATAAAAATATAATTTTTCAAATTCTTGACCATTAAATTTCACATTATAAATATCTATTATTTTACTTTTATTAAAAATAATAAATTTATAATTTAAAGAAATAATATTTATAAAAAGAAACATTCTTTATAATTAAAAAAAATAAAAAAATTTAAATTTCTCACATTTTATAATCCCAATTTCAAGTTTCTTCATTAAAAAAATAAATTATACCATATTTGTCATCCATTTTTTGAAAATCAGAAGGAATATAATCAATATATTTATTATCATATAATTCTTTACTATTTTGAGCATTTATTTTTTTATCATAAAAAAATCTTTTATCCGCTTCTTCTAAATACATAAGATTCAATTCTCTTATTGCTTTATTAACATAATCAATACATAAATTATTCAATGTAGCTTTCTCATCAAAATCACTTAATTTATCTAATCTTATTTTTTCTATATTTCATAATAATTTTCAAGTAATTAAGGTGTTTTTTTGAAACATTTCTAAAAATATATTACTAAATTCTTTAGCTATATTATTACATAAATTATCCTTTCATTCTATACTAGCAACTTCAGCTAAAGATAAAAACATCAATATAGATTTTTGTCTATCTCATCATTTTCACTGCATAATAGCAGCCATTATTCTAGATCATTTTGGAGCATCTTTATTTGCAGAAGCTATTTTATAATAATAAGCCGAATTAATTGGATCAGAAAAATTCCAATAATAAATATAAGCTAAAAAATAAGGAATCATGGGATCTTTACATGGATCTATATATTTATCTTCTATCCATAGCTTTTGTAAATCAGCTTCATTTTTGATTAATTTAATTTTATTATTATCACAAACATTTTTAATTCATTTAAGTCATAAATTTAATCATTGTAAATCATATTTTTTTTGTTCTTC
>CAYRGR010000004.1:0-19506 GCA_964423755.1 uncultured Candidatus Peribacteria bacterium | reverse complement strand
GAAATTAATTTCTTCTAAAAGAGATTCTCCTTCGGAGAATGAAACATTAGGATGAGTGGATTCTTTTTTAGAAATTAAAAGAATTCTCTTAATTTATTTTAATTTACTTTGATTAGCTAACAGCTAATCAATTATATATGAATGTTTGAGAAATCAAAAAAAAAAAAACAGATACTCTTGTTTTTTATTACAAAACTATATTAAAAAAGTATCAAAGTATAATTATAAAAAATCATACAAGTCCAAAAAATATCAAAAGCAATTGTATTTTCATTACTTTTTTTAATATCAAAAATTCAGGTAAGCTAAGACCAATAACGGCCATCATAAAAGCAAGTCAGGTACCAAGAGGTACTCATTTTACAATTAATGCCTGAATTACAGGAATTACACTCGTAGCATTTGCATACATTGGAATACCAAAAATTACAGCAATAGGTACAGCAAATGGATTATCTTTTGAAATATAGTTTTCAAAAAATCAAGTCGGGATAAAAGAATGGATCATTGCTCAAATTCAAACTCAAAGTATTACATATGGTAATACTTTTTTTGTAATATCAAATCATTCTTTTGATGATTCTTTCCAAATAATTTTCCATGTTTTTTTAATTTCTTCACTTTTTGTTTCATTAATTTTTATATTCCAAATAAAATCTGCTACATATTTTTCTAATTTCATTTTTCATAAAATAAATCCTCAAAGCATTCATAAAAAAATTCAAGATAACATATAAATGAGAGTAATTTTTAATCAAAAAATTCATAAAAACATTGCAATAGCAACCTCATTTACAAGTGGTGAAGTTATTAAAAAAGAAAATGTAATTCATAATGGAATTCCTCATTTTAAAAATCATATAAAAAGTGGTATACTAGAACAGCTACAAAAAGGGGTAATAGCTCCAAAAAATGAAGCTAAAAAATATTCGAGTCAGTAAAGTTTTTTTGTATGCAAAAAATTTCTTATTTTTTCGACAGGAAAAACAACGTTTATAAAACTCATTACTTGAGTAATCAATAAAAGTAATATAATTATTTTTATAACATCATAAATAAAAAAATTTATAGCATTTGCTAAATGAGTTTCTTGTTGCAAGAAAAGCAAATTATAAGTTATAAAATTTGCTAACAATTGTATAGGATAAAATATATCCATAAATTTTATTTAAAATATAAAATAGGTAGTCTGTATTTTTCTACTTTATTTCAATATTCATCAAAAATATGCTCAATCCAAATTAATAAATGTTCACGCGAAGTAATAACTATACTATCTAATGAGAATTTTGATAGCTAAATTTACTTAGATATAATTGCTAATTATAACTAATAAAAATTGATTTTATTTTTAATTAGATTAAGCTACTGCAAAATCGTCAAACAATTTTATTTGAACATAATAATAAAACTAACAATTTCCTCAACAAGAACATCATCCAAAATTTTGTGTTTTTAGTTCTTCTTTTTTTGGAGTGCAACTTATATTACAACTATCCTTATCAGAGCAACATCATTCAGAAATATCATCTCAAGAAGAACAACAATTGTTATCTTTTAAAAATCATACAATTTCATCTACTTCATTAATTTTTCAAGAGCTAATAACTTTTTCATCTATTACAAGTCAAGGAGTCGACATAATTCAATAACTTATAATATCTCAAATATCAGTAACTTTTTCAAGATTTGCTTCTATTCAAGATTTTTCTAAAGCAAGCTTTACATTATTTTCTAATCTTACACAATTTGGACATCAAGATCAGAGAATTTTTATATTTTTCATAAAAATAAAATTAAAAATTAAAAATATTTCAAACTAAAATTTTTAGTTTTTTATAAACTTGTTGATTTATAGAATAATAAATATTAGTACCAACTTTTTTTTGTGTAAATAATCAAATTCTTTTAAACATAGATAAATGATGTGAAACAAGATTTTGCTTAATTCAAAGTGTTCTTATTATTTCACAAACACAAAGCTCATCATTTTTTCATAATAAACAAAATATTTTTATTCTATTTGGTTCACTAAGTAAATTAAAGGCTTCTTTTAAAAAATCTATATCTTTCTCATCTTTTAAACAAAAACAAATCATAATTAAAATTATTAAATAAATCAGTATATCTATATATATTGATATTTATTAAAAATGCAATTTTTTTTACATATATTTAAGTAAAATTTGAAAGTTTAATTGACAACAAAAAATAATTTAATTTTAAATCTTTTAAAATAAATCAACTCTTAATTCTTATAAATATAAATTAATTTAGTTTTGAGGTATATCTAAAAAATCACTCATATCTTTTTTTAATTTTGCTTCCAAATTTATTTTTATTTTCTTTTTAGGATGAATAAAGCTTATTTTATAAGCATGAAGAAGTTGTCTTAAAATTCAAAAATCTCTTTCTAAAATAAAATTTTCCTTTTTATCTCAATATGTTTTATCTCAAATAATTGGATTTCATATAAAAGCTAAGTGTATTCTAATTTGATGCATTCTTCCTGTTTCTAATTTGCATTCAACTAAGCTATATTTTCATTTAATTCATTCTTTTAAAACCTTATAATGTGTAATGGCATTTTGTCATAATTTTTCATCTATTTGGATTTTATTTTCATTTTTTACATTTTTTATTCTATTAAGTTTTGCTCTTATAATTCAGACTTTTTCTTTAAAATTTCACAAACAAATCGCAAGATAATATTTGTCTATTTTGTTATTTTGTAATTCTTTTAAAAGAAAATTTAATGATTCCTTTGTTTTTGCAATCATCACAATTCAAGACGTATCTTTATCTATACGATGAACTAAAGATGGTTTAAATGTGAGTGAATTTAATTTATCTCATAAATAATCATGAACTTGTTGAATTAAAGATATTTCTTTTGTTTTAAAATCTCATGGATGTACTATTGTTCATGCGTTTTTATTTATTATTAATAATTCTTTATCTTCATAAATAATATCTTTATTTTCAAGCGCTTTGTATGCTTTTTGTTCTTCTTTGAATATTTTTTTATTTAATAATTCGAATTCTTCGTTTTTCAAAAAAATTTTAATTTCATCTCAAAAAACAAGTCTATATTCATTATTTTGGTTTTTTCAATTTACTTTAATTTTATTTTTTCTATTTAATTTATAAATTAAACTTAAACTAGCATTTGGTAAAAGTTTTTTTAAAAATTTATCAAGACGCTGATTTGAATCATTATCTAAAATTTTAAATATTTGCATAACATAAGTTTAATTTTATAGACTATATTTAATAAAATTCGATTTTCTTTTTTTATATAAATACTAATAAATTATTAATTTCTTTATGTATAGTATAAAAATAAATAAAAAAATCAATTTCATTTTTATAAGCTGTAATTTTATATTTTTTTATTTATCTAACTAAATATTTAAAAAAATAACAGGATTTGAAATAAAAAAATCACAATATGTATTATATCTGCTATGGAAAAAAATTAAAAAACTTTTGACAAACTTATAAGTGTGTATTATTATTACTCTACAATTTATTTATTAACTATTTTTTTATGAAAAAATTATTTACTTTTATAATAATAAGTTTTTTTATTATTTGAACAGCTTTAGCAAGTAATAATACATCTTCTAATGTTAACACTTCTTGAAATAATACAAATATTGTTTGATGAGATAAAGATGAACATTGATGTATAGGATCTGCTTGATATACTTGGAGTGAGTCTAAAAATGAATGTGTTAGATCTTGGGAAGAAACATCTTGAGATACTTCTTCAACAATGCTTATAGATTTATGAACTGTTAATACAAACACATGAGCTATAGATTTAAAAACTTTTATAAATAGTCAAAAAGAAGATTTAAAAACTTTTATAAATACTCAAAAAACAGAATTAGAAACTTTTATAAATACTCAAAAAACAGAATTAGAAAAAGTTTGAACTGGATCAACTCAAGAATTACAAAAATTAAAATATAGTCAAAAATTAGATTTATCTGATTTTAAAAAGAAACAAAAAACAACTTTAAATGATTTTAAAAAGAAACAAAAAACAACTTTAAATGATTTTAAAAAAACAAAATGAAATTCAGATAAGATCTTAAAAAAAATTAAAATATATGATAGAAATCAAGAAAAATTAAAAAAACAAATAGAAAAATTGCAAAAACAAATAAATAATCTTACAGAAAAGGCTAATAAAGAAACTGAAAAACTTAATAAAGAAATAGAAGATTTTAATAAATCACAAAATAGTATAACTTGATCTGCTAATTAAAAATATTTTTCTATATCCATCTTATGTAAATAAAACTAAGTCTTAAAAAGACTTAGTTTTATTTTTAATTAATATTCCTCAAATTCAGATTTATTAAAAATATTGAAAATAAAAAAATAAATGTATAATAAAGAAGTATTTTATAATTTAAACAATTTAATTATGATTAAAATAAAAAATATAATTTCATTATTAATATGATTTGTTTTTATTTTTCAACCAATTATAAATGTTTTTGCTATCAATTCAAATAAAGAAAACTTAATTAATGATATTAATAAATTAAATACAACTATATCTACAAATGTTTTGGAAAAAGAAACATTATTAACAAATAAAGCTTATGAATTAAGTACTTTATATAATAAGACAATTAATGATCTTAATATAAATCCTGATGATGTAGATATTTTATTAAAAGCTAATATTATTAATGTTTATAATTTTAGACAAGAAATGGCAGATCAATTTTTAAAAATTAAACAATCAATATTTTCTGATATAAAATCAGGCCTAAATGATCTTGTATCATTAAAAGATGAAATTTCTCTTTGATATTCAGAAATCTCAGCTGCTCAAAAAATCATATTTGATAATAAAATTCAAGAAATTAATAAAAGATATTTAGCTTATTTAAGTGGCAGTACTACAAGTATAAATGATTTTTATAATTCATTTTCTTGAAAAATACAAGAAGTATCATTAAGTGTTAAAAAATGAGTTTTGGACAATGCAGAATATATCTCTTTTATTCATAATATTAAAAGTAAATACCAACAAATAGAAAATAATCTTAGTAGCGTAAATACTTTAATTTGAATTATAGAAAATGATATTTTACAAAATTTGCAAAATAATATAGTTTTTTTGAAACAAAATAAATTAAAATATACTACAGAAATTAGAGAAAATTTATTAAAATGAATTAATCAATGAATTATAAAAAATAATAATCTAAAAAAATTTGAGGATGCTTTAATGATTTATTTAGATAATTTAATGATTGAATGGCAACAATATTTAGATACTAATTTTTTAGATGATGAAGAATTATTTCTTGCACTTATGAAAGCAAAAAATATTATTAATTCAGAAAAAGAACTTAGATTACAAATTTATGATTTAGCATGAAATATTCGTTTTTCTGAATTAAACCAGACATGATCTCTTTTGATAAATATTGATACACTTTGAAAAGATTTGGAAAATTCTAACACAGCTCTAAATAAATTAGTTACTTTATATTGAGCATGAGAAATTATCTTGAATAGAAGTTCTATTATGAATGATGCACTATTTAATGCTAGTAAAGAAAAATATGTGCTTTATCAAGAAAAAATTATTAGTTATATAAAATCTCTTCTTGAAACAGATTCTCTTGAAAAGCAAATTTTATCTAAATCTTTAATAGTGCTTGATTTGGAAGAAAAAATATTAAAATGAAGTTTAGATAATTCTATGAAATATACTACATTGGATTTAATTATAAATAATTTTAATTCAAAAATTGATAATTTAATAAAAAATGAAACAAATGCTTCTGTTATTAAAAAAGCAAAAATATTAAAATATAAATATGCTGAATTAGTTATAAATAAAAGACTAGAAGAAGATTTTGCTAAAAATGCTTTTAATAATTTACAAAAAAAATTAACTCTAGATTGAAACAATGCTTTGACTAAATTAAAAAATAAACTTGGTAACGATTTATTTTTTACAAAATTAGAAAATATATTAAAAAAAATAGATAAATTACTTACCAAATTAAATCTAAGTAATAAAAACCGATTTAAACTTTTGGTTATTAAATCAATAGTTTTAAAAAATTTACAAATTAATTAACCATATCAAATTAGCGAAAATTAATATAATTAAAAAACAATTCATATTAGATATTTATATATACTCAAACCAGATTAACAGACGATCTCAAGGTAGTAAGGCTTAATTTAATATAAAAATTTTTTACTTCAAACTTAAAAAGACAATATTTCTATCTTAAATTGACATTTAAATGAATTAAACTTGACTTAAAAATATTTTTAGTAATATGTCAATGTATATTATCTTTTTATTAAAAAATATGAAAAAATTGGTTTTTGCAATTCTTATATTATCTATAATTAATATTACATATTGAGATTTTTTTTCTGATACAATGTTTAAAAATGAACTTGAATATTCTAGATTAGATAATATCTCAATTAAACAAATTAATTTTAAAAATGCTGCTTATAATAAAAAATTTACTGATTCACAAACTTTTATAAATAAACTTAAAGAAGAAGTTAAAATAAGATATATAAATAAAAAAATATCATATTACACTTTATGTGATATAATAAACGATCTTGATTACGTTATTTATTATTTAAATAATTATTTTGATAATTTGAAAAAATTTGAAAATACTAATAAAAAAGTTTATTATGATATGGCAGAAGATAATTTATTAAATACAAACTTATTTTGGGAAAAATTAAAATATACATTAAATAAAAAACACTATAATTAATGAGATTTTTTTGATTTCTATATTCACGAAAATATATTCTCAAACCAAATTATTATTTTTTACTATGACGAGATGGTTTTTTTGTTTTTGTAGTTTTTTTATTTTTAAAAATATTTTCTTTTCATTTATATTCTATAATTATTGGAGTTCACCAAAATCAAAAATTTTCTCTTATTTGATTTTCTAAATATCTTTTATAAGAAAAATGAAAATGAGAAGGATTATTTACACTAATTAAAAATTTTGGAGGATTTATATCAACTTGAGAACCATAATAAATTTTTGGATTATGTGATTTTTTGTTTCATGTAGGAGCATGGTGATATATAACTTTTTCTAAAAAAGCATTAAACAATGATGTTTGAACTCTTTTTAGTCTTTCTTCTTTAATCTTACAAGAAGTATTTAAAATATCCTCTAATCTTTTTCATGTAGTTGCACATGTAAATAATGGTGTAACATATGGCAAAAACTCAAACTTATTTCTTAAATAATTCATATACTCATCCATAATAGTTTTTTTATTAATTCAAGGTTTTGCTAAAACCTTGTCCCATTTATTGACTACAATAATAATTCATTTATTATTTTGAATTGCTTTTGCTGTAATATGTTGGTCTGATGCAGAAACTCATTCAAATCAATCAATTACAACTACTACAATATCAGCTCTTTCTATAGCTCTTTCGCTTCTTATAACACTCCAATGTTCTATATTTTGAGATCATATTTTTCATGGCCTACGAATTCATGCTGTATCAATAATTACAAATTTTTGATTATTCCATTCAAATACAGAATCTACAGAATCTCTAGTGGTTCAAGGAATATCTTTTACCATTACTCTATTTTCTCATAAAATAGAATTTACTATACTAGATTTTCATACATTTGGTCTTCAAATAATAGCTATTTTGATAGCAGTACTATCTATTTCTGTCTCTTTATCATTTATTTTAAGTTTTTTTAAGGTTTTTATAATTTGTAATTTTAATTCTCTAATTCATTTATTGTGAGCAGAGCTAGTAAAAAATATTTCTTTAAATCATAAAGAATAAAGAGAATATCAGTCTGTCAATCTATAATCATTGTCTATCTTGTTTCAAACCAAAATAATTTCTTTTTTTGATTTTCTTAAGATTTTTAAAATTTGCTCATCTAATTTTGTAAATTTATCAAATTCTAAAACAAATATAATAATATCGGATTTTTCTATGGAATCTTCAACTCTTTTTTTTGTATCTTTTAAAATTTCATTATCTTTATCAAAATTAATTCATCAGGAATCCACAATAATATAACTACTTTTATTTTCGTCGTCATTTACTTGAAATTCTAAAATATCACGAGTAGTGTTTTCTTTGTCAGAAATAATTGCTATTTTGTGTCATGTGATGAGATTAAAAATGCTTGATTTTCAAACATTTGGACGTCATACTATTGTAATTTTTCAAATCATAAAAATAAAATTATTTTGTTAAAATTAAAAATGCTATATATAAAAAATAAATTATTAACATCAAAAATCATTGCCATTTTTTGATAACATGTTTTTTACCGATAAACATAAATATGAATAATAAAACACTTGCAAATATTACCATAAAAATATCTATATTAGAATTTGAATTAAAAGGAAGAGGTTTTATTATTGCGCTTATTCAAAGTACCCAAAAAATATTAAAAATATTTGATCATACAACATTTCAAATAGCAATGTCTGTCTGTTTTTTATAAGCCGCAACAGCAGAAGTAGCTAATTCTGGTAATGATGTTCATATTGCAACTATTGTCAAACCAATCAAAGACTGACTTATATTAAAACTTTCTGCGATTTTTACTGCTCAATTTACAATCCAATCTCAACCAAGAGCTAAAGATATTAATCATATAATAATAAATATTATTGATTTAGTTGTACTCATTATTTTTATTTCATCAACATCACAAGAATTATTATCAGATTTTGCAATACTAAAAGTATAACAAAGAAAAATTATAAAAAATGCGATTAATATAAATCAATCAATTCTTGTAAGGCTTGATATTGATCATCAATCAATAAGTATATCATTTGCCATTAATCAAAGTACAAAAATTGCAAGTATACTTAAAGGAATTTCTTTTAATACTGTATTTTTTTGTGCACTAATTGGATAAATAGCAGCAGATACTCAAAGAATTAATAAAATATTTGCAATATTGCTTCAAAGAATATTTCAAATAGCTATATCTGTATTTCATTTAATACTAGCAAAAATATTTACTATAAATTCTGGGGCAGAGGTACCAAATGCAACAATCGTCAAACCAATAACTATATTGGAAATTTTAAATTTTTGTGCTATTGAGGCAGATCAATCAACTAATAAATCTGCTCATTTAATTAGAATATAAAATCAAATTATAAATAATATATACGTAATCATTGTAATTTATTAAAAATATAATTGGTAATCCCGACAGGAATCGAACCTGTATCTAAGCCTTAGGAGAGCTTTGTTCTATCCGTTGAACTACGGGATCAAATAAAAATAAAATTAATCAATATTTTATTAAAATAATTTAAAAAACCTGTCCTCGTAAATTAAGAAATTAAAAAACCGAAAATTAATTCTTATTAAATATAAAACAAATTAAAAAAATCAATTTTTTATTCAACAAATTTTATTATAATACAATATAGAAAAATCTTTTATAATCAAATCAATTTGTATTTTCTTAAAAATTAATATATTTATATCAAATATAATTAAATAAAATTGTTTAACGATTTCGAGGTAATGAAACCTGGTCTAATTTAAAATATTTTAAAAAAATAACACAAACCATTTCTTATTAAGTATATTAAGTATAAATTTCATACATTTTATATTAAATATTTTAAAAAATTATTTTAAAACATAAATTATTTTATGAATATATCAATATTAACAGCTACATGAAACTATAATCTTTGAGATGAATTAATTCTTTTTGAAGAATATAAAATATTTAAAGAAGTGTTTAAAGAATCTAAATTTAATATTTTTACATATGATAAAAATAGTTGTTTTATAAAAGATAATGTAAATTACATTAATTATTTCCCTTCTTGAATAAAAAAATATTTTTTTACAAATTTAAAATATCTTTGGCAAAATATTATTACATTTTATAAATCTGATTTAATTATAATTTGATGATGATGACTTATATATGATCGAGAAATACAAAAATCTAAATCAAATTTATTACAATGGAAATTTAGAGTTTTTTTAGCAAAACTTTTCTGAAAAAAAATTATTTATTTTGCAATTTGAATTAATATACAAGAAAAAAATTATAAAAAAATTAAATTTCTTTTTAATGGTGAAAATATAAAAATAAGCGTACGAGATAAAAAAAGCCAAGAAATTTTAGAAAAAATTTGAGTAAAATCTACATTAATTTATGATCCTGTTTTTCTTTTAAACTGAAATGACATAAATAAACATAAAAATAAGACTGTATGAATATCAATTAGACAAGGTTATTTAAAAAATGAAAAAGAAAATTTAAAACAAATAATTTTATATTTTTCAAGATATTGATATAAAATTATTTTTTTAACTCATTCTATACATAAAAAAGATGCTATAGCAAATGATTATAAATTTTTATTAAATTTATCTAAAAAATATAAATGTTTAATAACAGAAAATTTAAATCAAACTTTATTAACTTATAAAAATTTAGATTTATTAATTGGTATGAGATTGCATAGTATGATTTTATCTAGTCTATATTCAATACCATTTATTTGAATAAATTATAATACAAAAACAGAAGAATTATTAAAAATATTAAATTATAAATATTATTTAAATAGTAAAGAATTTAATTTTGAAAATTTTATAAATTTGTTTAAAGAAATTCAACAGAAAAAAGATATTATTAAATTTGATTTAAATGAAAAAACTAATAAAATAAAAAAACAATTAAAATTTAATATTATTAATTTTTTAGATTATGGATTGGACTAAATTAAAAGAAAAGGCTTTATGATTTAAAGATAAGGCTGTACAGTTTAAAGATAAGGCTGTCGATAAGACTATGGAATTTTGATCAAAAGCAGTAGATAAGACTAAAGAATTATGATCAAAAGCAGTAGATCTTACATCTGATGCTATTAGTAAAATACCAGTTGCATTAAAAGTATTAGCTGATTTTGAAAAAGTAAAGAATGATAAATTATTGACAATATTGTTTTTTGATAGAGAAAATGAGGATTCAAAAAAAATAATATTACAAGTTCCTTTAATTATAAAAGATGCATGGATTAATTGAGCTACTTTTAAAACTATAGACATTACAGAAGCTAAGGAATTAACTGAAACTTTTAACATTTCAAAAACTCCATATGTTATTGTATATCAAAATTGAGAGGAGACTAAAAGGATTGATATTATTGAAGATATAAATAAATTTTTAAAAGATTTTAAAATTTAATTATTAATTTTTTTATGGAACCAACAATAATTCTTATTTATGTTTCAATTATTTTTATAATAGTTATTTGAATATTGCTTTCTATAGTTTTATTTAGAGTAATTAAAATTCTTACTAAAATAGATAATGTGTTAACATATATAGACCATGTTCGTAGTTTACTAGAAATATGGGAAAAATGGCCTATTGAAATTCTTAAAAAATTTTTTAAATAATTTTTTATTGAAATTATTTAAAAAAACTTGCATTTTTAAAAAAATATACATTATATTATAAATAACTCTTATAAAAATTTTTATTAAAAAATAAGAGTAAAAATTATTTTAATTTTTAATTAACAAAGTGATTATGGTTGCAAAAAAACCTGCAGTTAAAAAAGCAGCAGTTAAAAAACCTGCAAAAAAATGAAAGAAATAATAATTTCTTTCAAATTAAAAAAACTCCTTACAAGGAGTTTTTTTAATGGAATTTTAATAATTGATCAACATTATTATATAAAAATAAGTTAATCTATTTTAAAAAGTTCTAAAATTAAAATTTAGAAAAATTAAATTTGTTTGAATATATTGATACTTAATAAGATTTGGTTTTGGATTTTTTTCTTTTTTAAAAACTGTTTAAATTAAACTATCCGCCAGCTGGCGGAGTCGAATAATTTTCATCAAGTATATATTAATATGAAATATATTTTTTATATTTTCTTTCTAAATCTAACAAACACAAATCATAATATTAATGCCAATAAAACTAAAGCATAAATTTCTGGTCATGTTTTTACTTCAACTGCTTGTTTTATTACATTTTCTACAGGTGCAGTAGGTGTAGGTGCAGAATAATTATTGTAATAAGCAACACATTCTGTAATTACTTTTTTATTTGATTCAATTCATTGAGTATCTATATCATGATAAGCAGCAGATATTTTTAATAATCATATAGGGTCATTATCGGCTTTATCTGTGGATTCCATTGAATATGAAGATCAGAATTCTGATTCTAAAAAATTAATAGTTTTATTTCAATCTAATATAAATTCTTCTTTATTTGATTCTCATTTGGTCCAAATAATATCATTTGCAAATTTCCAAAATTTATTAGAATCGTTTGGATTAATTATCCATTTAGTATTATTTCATCAAAGATTAATAAATTCTGGAAAAATTTGTTCTTCTTTATATACAACTTGTTCAGAAGAATTTAAATTGGTCCAAGAATCAAAAAGATTAGTTATTTTTTCTCAAACAGCAATTTTTCATCAATCAAAACATTGATCACATACATTTTGCATATAAAAATCTTTATTACAGTCAACTTCTGCATATTCTCAAATTTTTCATTTAAAAGTAGCTAAAGATTTAGTAACATTAGCATCAGAAGATGTTTGCTCTTCTTCTCAAGATCAAACTAAAGAATTACTTTCCAAAGGTTCATTTTCTACTAAAGTTTCTCAACTTCAATTATTTGAAGTTGTTTCTGGAATATCTACAGATAGATTACTTCATGAATCTGAATCTGCAGCGAAAACATTAAAAAAGGTAGATATAAAAATTATTATTGTTATAAATGTTTTAGATATCATATAATATATGATTAAAAATAAAATACATTTTAATTTTAATTTTTTGTTTTATTTTGTCAAAAAATTTTGAATTTTTATAAATTTAGTTAAAATAAACTTTAGGTAAATTATACATTTTTATTTTATTAATTTTTTTATTTATGCTATCTAATATTAATTTAGAATTAGAAAAAGCAACGGATCATTTAAAAAATGAACTTGCTAAATTACAAATTTGAAGAGCAAATCCTTCTTTAGTAGAATGAATTTTAATATATTCTTATTGATCATATCAGCCTATTAAAAATTTAGCATCTGTTAGTATTTTAGATTCTCAAACATTAAGTATTCAGCCATGGGATAAATGAATTTTAAAAGATATAGATAAATGAATTACAGAATCATGATTAGGATTAAATTCTCAAAATAATTGAGAATCAATTTTAATAAAAATTCCAACTTTAACACAAGAAAGAAGACAAGAATTAGTAAAGATAGCTAAAAAAATAGCCGAAGATAATAAGATAGCTGTTAGAAATATTAGACATGAATATCTTAAAAAAATTAAACAAGCTGAAACAAATAAAGAAATTTGAGAAGATGTTTCTAAAGCTCAAGAAAAAGAATTACAAAAACTTATTAATAATAAAATAGAAAAAATAGATGAAATTTTAGAAAATAAAGAAAAAGAAATAATGAAAGTTTAACATAAATAAAATTAAATTAAACTAATCTATTTTTTACAAAATATTTTCTGTTTTTTTAGGTTTTAAAACTAAAATTTAGATAAACTAAATTTACTTGGATATACCTAATAAGAATTGGTTTTCGGTTTTTTTCTTTTTAAAAACACTTTAAATTAGACTATCCGCCAGCTGGCGGAGTCGAATAATTTTCATCAAGTATATATACTCAAAATTTAAGTTTTAATTTTTTTTAGAAACCTTTTAAATTGAATTAAATATCACATAACAAAACCATCTATAAATCTTTTTTGAATATATTAAATTTATTCTTCAATTTTTCAGTTTTTTTCTTTTTTATAAAAAATATTATTTATACAAATTTATTGTATGTCTAATAAAAATTAGTTTTCTATGTTTTTATTTTTAGAAACATTTTAAATTAGATTAGGTTTTACTACTATAAAAAACCTTCAAACAATTTTACTTAAGTATAAATAATATTTTTTTAATTTTTAATTTAAATGATTTCTAAAGTTAATTCAGTTTGTATAAATGGTCTTGATTGAACAAAAATAGATGTAGAAGTTGATGTTATTTGATGAATGCCCCATTTTGCTATAGTATGATTACCAGATACTGCCATTCAAGAAAGTAAAGAAAGAGTAAGATCTGCTGTAAAAAATTCATGATATTATTTTCCTAGTACAAAAGTTATAGTAAATTTAGCCCCTGCAGACATTAAAAAAAGATGACCAAGTTTTGATCTTGCTATAGCTATTTGAATTATATGAAAAGATATTTATTTAAATGAAGATTTGTTAAATAAATCTATTTTTTTATGAGAACTAGCGCTTGATTGAAAATTACGTTCAATTAATTGAATTCTGCCAGCAGTAATATTTGCAAAAGAAAATAATTTTGAATTTGTTTTTGTTCCAGAAGAAAATAAATATGAGGCAGCTTTAATTTCTGGAATTAAAATAATTCCAATTTCAGATCTGTCTTCTATTATAGATATTTTAACAAAAAGAGTATCTCCTGTTATTGTACCAAATATTGATTTATCTAATTTTATAAAAAATAAAAAAATAGATGATGTTTTTGATTTTAATTTTATTATTTGACAACAACAAGCCAAAAGAGCATTACTTATTGCTGCATCATGATGACATAATCTACTTATGGAATGACCTCCATGATCATGAAAAACAATGTTAGCAAAAGCTTTCTCTACAATTTTACCAGATATGGAATTATCTGAAATTATAGAAGTTAGTAAAATTTATTCTATTGTATGATTGCTTACAAAAGATATTCCATTAGTATTTCATAGACCCTTTAGAAAAATACATCATACAGCAAGTGTTGTTAGTATTATTTGATGATGAAAAGATTCAAAACCATGAGAAATAAGCTTAGCTCATAAGTGAATTTTATTTTTAGATGAATTTTTAGAATTTGATGCAAGATTAATTGAAACATTAAGACAACCAATGGAAGATTGAGAAATTATAATAAATAGAATTAATGCTAGTTATAAATATCCAGCAAAATTTACTTTTATTTGAGCCCTAAATCCTTGTCCTTGCTGATTTTTATGAGATAAAGAAAAACATTGTGTATGTAATCCTACACAAATAGAAAGATATAGATCTAAATTATCGTGACCAATTTTAGATAGAATAGATATTTTTATAAATGTTCCTAGAATTAAAGTTGAAGATTTTGATAAAAATAATAAAACCCAAATAACGAGTACTGAATTAAAAATACAAGTAGAAAAAGCGCGCAAAATTCAATTAGAAAGATTTAAAGAAACTAAAAAAACTTATAATTCAGAAATGACTAATAAAGATATAGAAATTTTTTGTACATTAGAAAAAGAAGAAGAAAAATTTTTAATAAATGCTATGCAAAGACTAGATTTATCTACAAGAGTTTACTTTAGAACATTAAAATTAGCTCGTACAATAGCAGATTTAGAATGATCAAATTTAATTAAATTAAATCATTTAGCAGAAGCCTTAAGTTATAGAAGAATTTAATTATGTGCCCAAACTAAATTAAAAAACATTATTTATTGACAAATTAAAATAAGTGTTTTAAAATAAGTTAAATTTAATTTTTAATTATTATAATATAATGAATTCGAACAATCAATTAACTTTAAATTTTAGCTCTTCAGATAAATATTTTTGACAAAGAGTACAAAATTTTTGAAAAGTTATTAATTTTAATAATTATATTTTTTATAAAGAAGCGAGCGTTATTTGAGATAATTTTTTTAATTTAAAAATTAATTATGAAAAAAGAAGTTTTATAATTAAATGAAATTATTTAACTGAAAATAAATTTTGAAATTCAAATAAAATAAATATTAGAATAAATAATATTTTTGGATTTAAAAGTTTTATGTATGTAAAATATCGCCCCACAAAAAAAGAAGAACAAAATTTTTTGAAAATTATTCAAAATATTTTAAATTATAATTATGAATTAAATACAAATTAAAAAAATTTCTAAAAAATTTATTATAATATGTTTGATAAGAATTGATTTTAGATTTTTTATTTTTACATTTCAAAAAATTTTTATAATATATATCTAATAAGAATTGATTTTCAATTTTTTATTTTAGAAACCTTTTATATTATACTAGGCTTCAATACAGTAAGACTTTGAAACAATTTTACTTAAGTATATTATAAATTAAAAATGACTAATTTAAAAATTGCTATTTGTCATCCTCATATTACCAAAAAATGATGAGCAATTAAACTATTACTTCAAATTGCTAATTATTTAAAAATTAATAACAAAGTGGATTTTTTTACATTTGATTTAGATAAAAAAAATTGTTTTTTTGAAATAAATAAAAATATTAATTTAATTAATTTAAATTATAAATGAATAAAAAAAATTTATTGAGTAATTAAATTAGCTTTTATTTTTAGAAAATACGATCTAATTTTTGCAGGAAATACGCCAATGCAATTTGCTGCATGATTATCTAAAATGATCTTTAATAAAAAATTAAAAACTATTTGGTTTTGTCAAAATATTCCTGTATATTATATGGAAATAAATAAATGATTTTTAATTGAAATTAAAAAAATAATTGAAAAATTTTTTATAATTCCTTTTATTGATACAATAATTGCAAACTCAAAATTTATTCAAAATAAAATTAAAGATTGTTATAAAAAAAAGGCATGTTTAATTTATCCTTTTGTAGATACAAATTTTTATAAAAATTTACCTAAAAATAAAAAAATTAGTAATTTAGTTCTTTATATTAATTCAAGATTAGTTAAATGAAAAAATGTAAAATTAGCAATTAATATATTTAAAAAATTAAAAAATAAATTTAAAAATTTAAAATTAATTATTAGTTGAGATTGAGAAGAAATAGAATATTTAAAAAATTTATCCATAAATGAAAAAAATATTATTTTCGTATGAGAAATTTCACAAAATGAAATTAAAAAATATTATCAAGAATGCGACATATTTTTATTTACTAGTTTAATTGATGCTTTTGGTATTACAATAATTGAAGCTATGTCAATGCAAAAACCAGTAATTGTATTGAAAAATGGTTGAGTAGGAGAAATTGTAAAACATTGATATAATTGATTTTTAGCAAAAAATGAAAAAGAATTTTTAAATTATACTGAATTTTTATTAAAAAATAAAAATAAAAGATTGTTATTTTGAAAAAATTGAAGAAATGATGTAATTTTAAATTTTTCAGAAAAAATAATGATACAAAATTTACAAAAAATTTTTAATAAAATTAATATTTAATCTTGTTCTTTTATGGTTTTTTAATTTCTCTTGATAATGCAAAAATTACAATTAAAAAATGACTTATAACTGGTATATTTAAGAAAAAAAATAATAAAAATATAATTATTATTTCTTTTGTGTAAGAATTTATATTTTTATATAAAATTTTAATTATTGGTAAAAAAATTATTAAAAATCAGAAAATTCAAATAGAATATAATATATCCAAGAAAAAATTATGGGCCCTATCTATTATAAAATTATTTGGAACAAATTGATTTAATAAATCTGTTTTAAATAGTTCTAAATTATTTCATAAAGTATCGAATCAATATCAAAATATTAAATTTTGTATATTTGTTCATAAAATAAGAAAAATATTTCCCCAAATAGCAAATCTAGTATATAAGCTTAATATTTTATCATTTGTTAAATAAAAATATAAAAAAATAAATATACTTATAATAATGAGCGTAATTATTATTTTTTTAATTTTTGTATTATTAATTAAAAAAAATAATTTATATCAACAATAAAATCAAAATAAGAAAATTCAAAAAATACTTTTAGATACAATTATTAAAAATAATAATATTGTAAAATAAGCTATAAATTCCTTTGATTTTATAGGGTATTTAAAAAATAAAATTGGTAAAATTAATAATACATATCAAGCTAAATAATTTGAATTTCAAAAAGTTGAATAAATTGAAGAAGAATCAATAATTCAAATATATTGTAATACTGCATATAAAAAAATAGGTATTAAACTAAATAATATTGTTGAGCTTATAAAATTTTCTATTTTCTTATTTAAACATAAATTTAAACAAATAAAAAAAAGTAATAAAATTATATAAAACAAAGTTCAATGCGGTCGTTCAAAATTTCAAAAAAAAGAATCAGATAAATATCGTGTAAAAAATGAAGATATTAAGAAACTAATTGTTAATAAAAATCAAAAAAATATTATATCTATATTTTTTTTTACATTAAAACAAAAAATAGAAAATACGGAAAATATTAAAAATAAAAAATAAAAAACAATGATTTTTGTGTATTCAAAACCATGAAAAAAATGAATTCAAAATAATTCAAAAAATCTACTAAAAATTAAAGGGATAGTTATATAAATAAAAGCAATAAGTATAATTATTATTTTTTTAAAAAATAATTTATTTATATTAATCATTTTTTATTATTGTTTGTATTATTGAATGTATATTTTTAATACTATTAATGTTAATTTCTTTTAATTGAGGAGATATATTTTGAATAATATTTGCAATATTTGAATTATCAATTTCTAAAACATTTATTATTCCTTGTCTTATTCTTTCTAAAACTATAAAAGTTTTTTCTTCATTATAAAAATTTTGTGCTTTAAATATAGTTCACTCTTTTAGTCTACTAAATTTTTGAATTCTTTCATGTAATTCTTTTTTTTCATGTTTATTAAATTCCCACATAAGTTTTTTGTAAAAATTATTTATAAAAACTTAAAACATTTAATGAGGTTATAAATTTAATTTTTGGAATTTATTCTGTCTTCTAAAAATATTTTAATTATTGCTACAATAGGTACTGCTAAAACTATTCAGATTATTCAAAATAAATTTGCTCAAATTATAAAAGAAACGAGTGTGGCAAATGGTGATATTGATAAGGTTTTACTCATTATATAAGGTACAAGAAAATTATTTTCTATTTGTTGAATTACAATATATAATACTATTACTATTATTACTGCTTTCCATCAAAAAAATGCAGAAATAGCTATAGCTGGCAAAAGTGCTATAATTGGTCATAAATAAGGCACAAATTCCATAAGTCATGCTATTAGGGCTAACAGAAAATATTCTTCTATATAAACTCAAAAAAGTCTAATAAAAATTAGGCTAAAAAAAACTAAAATAAAAATACTTAGTCAAAGAAGTGCTTGTCACTTTAACCAAAAATATAAAGAATCTATAATTTTTTCTTCTTTTGAGGCTATATATTTAGAAACTTTTGTTGGTAAAATTTTATAAAAAAACTCTCTAATTTGTTTTCTTTCTAGTGCTATAAAAAAAGCAAAAATAAAAACAATGAAAAATGTTCAAATCATGTTTGTAATAGAAAAAAATATTCCTGCTCAACTTGTAAGAAAGCTTTTAAAATTATTTGTAAGAAATGATGAGATAGTAGAAAAATTATTAGAAAGAGAATCAAT
>CAYRGR010000003.1:0-20286 GCA_964423755.1 uncultured Candidatus Peribacteria bacterium | reverse complement strand
TAGTTGATTTATTTATGAAAAATCTAATTGGCTATAACTTTTAAAAAAGATATAGCCTTTTTAATTTAAAATTATATTATGACTAAGCAAGATTTGATAAATCAAATACAAGATGAATTAACAATTCATGGTTCTTTACCAAGGAATTTACCCGATGGTGAGGTTTCCAGGGTTATTGACCAAATAGTTTTAAAATTTAAAGAGGAATATCAATATTCAGTACAAAAACAATCTTATATTGTTCGTCTTGATGTTTTAAAATCTCCTCAATTTAAAGCAACCAAAAAATTAATAATGCCAGATAATGTAATGAGTGTCGTTAAGGTACAAGAATGTAATGGTTGGTCTTATTGGGGGTCTGGTGTCAATCAATTTATGTCAGATAAAGAATATGGTAATGTGAATTTCCTTGCATATGAAGTTTTTGCAACTGCTTTCAGTGGTGATGGACTTATTATGAGAGTTGCACAGGAAAGTATGCTTGATATTTCAAGAGCATTTTATTTAGAACAAATATCATACGATTATAATAAATTAAATCATATTTTAAAATTAGAAGGCAGGGAAGCACGTTATTCTGTTTTTATTGATACTTGGTGTTCTATAAATTTAGAAGATTTATTTGATGATTATTTGTTTATACGTTTCTGCACAGAAACAGCAAAATTATCCTATGCAAGATTATTATCGTTATATCAATTCTCTTTACCTGGTGGTATAACAATCGATGGTTCTTCATTAAATTCGGAAGCGAGTGTTGCAATTGAATCATTACAAAATAAATTAGACGAGAATAATGTTTGTGATTGGTTTTTACAATCAAATCTTTAAAAATTTTTTAAAAATTCTGTTTATAATTTGTAAAAATCATTTATTAATGAATAGGATTTAAGTTATGAAATATGAAATATTAGGGATATATGGTGTTGACGATGCTATTTTGGGATTGTCATTATCATATAATGTTGCATTGGATAAAGCACGTTTAGCTGCCGAAAAACTCATTAAAATCAATACAGATAATTTAAATGAATTAAATGTAAATTCTGGTGAATTAAAATTCTTAGAGTTTATAAAAGTATCCTTAGATATGACAGCACCAAGATATTTTTGGCAACAATTTGATACTTATAGGATAGGTATCACAAAACAATCTGAAAGCACAATGCACACTATTATGAAAAATAAACTTACACAAGATAATTTTGAAAATGAGATTGATGGAGTAATATTAGATATTTTAAATGATTCAATATCTCAAAAAGATTTTATGAAAGTAAAAACGAATCTACCAGAGAGTTTCTTACAAAGAAGAATAATTTCAACAGATTTAAAAACTTTAATTTATATTTATAAACAAAGAAAAAATCATAGATTGAAAGAGTGGAAAGATTTTGCAAACTTTTTACAAGATTTTATTTTTAATAATATACAATTTCAATTTTTAAATAAATAAACAATTATCAATTTTATTATAGGTTTATGAAATGAATTTAATTTTTGATGCAAATTATTTTTTCTATCGCAGTTTGTTTGTTGTTTCATCTGTAAAAAATAAATCAAACACAAAATTTCTTGATAGCCAGGAAGATATAGATTTATTCATTAAAAAAGTAAAACAAGATTTTTTTCATGACATTAAATTATTAAATAAATATTTTAATATTCATAGAATACTTTTTTGTATGGATGATAGTAGTTGGAGAAAAAAACTTTTAGAACAATATAAAGGGAATAGAAGTTCAGACAGAGAGAAGGGTGATGTGAATTTTGATGTATTCTTCTCAGAAATGGGGAAACTTTTAGATTATTTTGAATCAAATTATGGTGTTAATATTTGCAAGATAAAAACAGCAGAAGCAGATGATATTATGTTTTTACTGTCAAAGACTTTTATGAATGTTTTAAAAGAAGATTCTATAATTGTTACAATTGATAGAGATATATATCAACTTGTTGATTATAATCACGATACAGGAAATTTTTCTGTTATATACAATAATCATTCAAAGAATAAGAATATTGTAATTAATTCAAATTTGGATTGTTTTTTGAAAGAAATCTTGGAGAAAAAAGTAAATCTTTTAGAATCATTTGGAATTGAAAAAGATAAAAATGAAAATATACGTTCCCTCAATAAATTAGTATTGAACACCGACCTTTCTTTTGATATAGTAGATAGACAACAATTAATAGAGAGTAAAATTTTCCTTGGTGATTCTTCGGATAATATTCCGAATGTTTATCGAAAAGAGATTGAAGGTAAAAAGAGACCAAAGCAAATAACAAAGACAACGCTTAAAAAATTAGACGAAGTGTTAGATTTGCAACAATTACCAAAGGTTGATAGATATACTAATTTTGAAAAAAATCTTTCTAAATTTTCTTTTGAATTGAGTAAAATTTTAAACTTAACAGAAGAAGAAAAAGATGAATTAGAAAAAAACATTGAAAGAAACGGAAAATTGGTTATTTTAGATGAAAGATTTTTACCAGATAGTATAAAAGAAGATTTTTTAGAAAAAAGTTTCATTGATAAAGTGAAAAATTCAGATTTGAAAATTAAACAAATGATTGAAGATAATGACGAAGATGTTAAAAATTCAAAAAATTCGTCATTAATTGAGGTCAATTTTAAAATATAGGTGTTTTATGGATTATAAAGATTATTATAATATTGAGGATTTAGATAATACTCAACAAGAAAAAATTTTAAATGGAAAAAAATTAAAAGATTTAACTGATAAAGATAAGTTTGATATCATAAATTGTTTTATAAATGATATAGTAGAAAATGAATTTACTTTGTTAAATGATAATCTAATTAGATTTTTTGACACGTATATTAATATCAATAAATGTTTTATATTTGAACAGTGTCCACCTACAGATGATGGAGAATTTCTTCATTTTAATTTAGAATTAACATCTGAAGATTATTCTAAAGTTTTAACTTATAAAATAAGAAAACCTGGTTTTTTACGGACTAAAAAAGTATCTGATTTAAATCCATATTTAAATTCTAATCTTTTTTCCAAAGATTCTTATTCTACATTGAATTAATTTAAAAAATAAAATAAAAATATATTTCAAAGATATTAAAACAAGAGGGACAAATAGTATCGACGAAAAAAGAAAGGATGTTTTTTGTGAAATTTTTAGAAAAAAAATTTACAGCGAGTTTAGTTTTTTATTTATTTTTATTGCCTTTATCATTGATGGTTATTACAAGTAAACTTTTAACGATCGAGCCTAATAAAAATAAGGACAATAGAATCAAACATAGTGAAGCAAAATTACTTGATAAAATAGATAAAAAGGTAATTAATGAAACAAAGGATATTCGGATAGTGAATCCTAAAAATAAAGAAGAATTATCTGAATTACTTAAACAATATGAAAATTTAGAATTAAATGAAAAAAATGTTTTAATTTTAATAAAAATATGTAATATACAATTTCCTGAAATTGTTTTAAAACAAGCCAAACTTGAAAGTGGTAATTTCAAGAGCCGTATGGCAAAAATAAATAATAATTTATTTGGTATGAAAAAACCTTATAGTCGTGAAACATTCGCCACCAAAAAGACAAAATGGGGGTATTCTGTTTATACAAATTGGGTTTATAGTATAGGAGATTATAAATTATGGCAGGGTTTTAAAACAATCAAAACAAAAAATTATTTTTCTTATTTGAAAAAAAGAGGTTATTATACAGACCCCAAATATAGAAAAAAATTAAAAAGTATAGAATTGAAAGATAGGTAGATAAGTCATATGAATTATAAAATATTTCCATTATTAAGACAATCTGTTGAGGTCTCAAATATTGATTGGATTGGAAAAATGGTTTCAGTTTTATTTTTACAAGGTTGCAATCTTAATTGTAATTATTGTCATAATGAAAAATTAATACCATTGACTAATTTTATACAAGAGAATTTTTATAAAGAATCCAAGGAAAATTTAATTAATATTTTTGATTTTATCGAAAAAGAGAAAAATGTTTTAGATGGTGTTGTAGTAACTGGTGGTGAACCAACTATCTGGAAAGATAAATTGTATAATTTATTGGATAAAATCAAAAATATAAATGATAAATTAGATATCAAATTAGATACTAATGGAACTGATATAGAGGTTGTAAAGAATTGTATTGAAAGGAATTTGGTTGATTATATTGCAATGGATGTAAAAGCAAATCCATTTGATATAAAAAATTATAAAGAAATTACTGAAGATATTACAGATTTTAAATTAAAAAATATTCTTTCTACCGTTAATTATATAAATACAAATAACATTCCTCATGAGTTTAGGATAACAACAAATAAACCAAAAGAGGAATTAGATTTTTTAGATATATTAAATGGTCCAGTTTTTCTTCAAACAATAAGAGATGAAGAACATAAAATAGGACAACAGAGAATAAGAGTGAAATAAATTTTATTAATAAAAAAGGCAAATAAAAATGGATATTTTTGAAAACGGTAAATTGGACGCTATGAATATCTCAGAAGAAAATGCAAGAGACATCGTTCAAAATAGGAAAAAATCAACCGTTACCGATTCAACAGAAACAAAGCCAAAAAATATCAAACCAGTAGAGGTTGGTAGAATGGCTATTCCAATTGGAGATTTACCATCTGAAGGTAAGTTTTATCCAGTCGGAACTTCAATTTCAATTAGAGCAGCAAAAGTGTCTGAGATTAGACATTTCAGTACTGTTCAGGAATCTGATTTTCTTAGCATTGATGACCATTTAAATTCTATTTTGGAATCTTGTTGCAAAGTCCATATTCCCGATTCTACAATGTCTAATAAAAAGACAACATATAAGGATATCCTTGAAATTGACAGAATGTTTTTAGTATTGGCTATTCGTGATTTGACATTTACTGAACAAAATTCTAAAATTAGAATGAATGTTGAATGTAAAAAATGCGGAAATAAAGATGTTATTGAAATTGATAGATTTAGTATTCCGAAAGTAAAATTTGAAGAAAAAATCGAAAAATTTTACTCTGAAGAAGAAAGATGTTTTATTTTTAAAACAAAAGATGGAGAAGATACATTTAAAATTAGAATACCTACTTTAGGTATGACAGAATTTACCAAAACATTTGCACGTTCAAAAGTTAATGACCAAGCATTTATTGATGAAGGATTTTTGAAATTTTTGTTATATTATGATGAAGATTATAGAAATCTAAATAATAATAAATTAAAGACTATTAATGAAGAAATGAAAAAATGGTCTGTTAAAAAATTATCACTTGTTACAAGGGTAATTGATATCATTGATAGGTCAATCGTAATGAATATAACATCAACCTGTTCAGACTGTGGTGAGGAGGGTGAACATCCTATCCAGTTTCAAGACGGATATAAATCTTTATTCTTGGTTCCAGAAGACGATATCTTGGACGAATTGGCTTAGAGATTTTTATAATTTTTGGAGAGATAATTTTTTAGATTTAGATTATGAAGAAAATGAAAGAGATTTTAAAAAAGCAGTATTTGATAGTTTCAGAATAGATTTAGAAAATGATGATAAACTGGAATTTTATTTGATATTCAAAGCAAATTGTACTTTTTCTGAGATAGATAATTTACCATTTTGGAGATACCAAAATTTTATTGAAAATTATCAAGAATATATCAAAGAAGAAAACAAACGTAATGAAGAAGAAAATAGAAAATATGATGTGAGTAAATCTTCTTCTAATATGTTTAATAATGCTAATAAGACAATGGGAAATTATCAGACACCAAAAATGCCAAGTATGCCAAAAATTTAATCTTATAAAAACACCAATTCTATTAAAAAGAATTGGTGTTTTTCGTTTAAATTAAAAATTATCAAATAAATATTGGACTATTAATGATAGTAGAAGGTAAAGAATATAATTTAGAAGATATGAGTATTGATGATATAAAATTATTAAAAGAAAAACTCATAATATCTAAAAATAAAAAGAATCAATTACAATTAGGTTTAAAAATACAAATGAACAGTATCTATGGTGCTTTTTGTCATACTGCTTTTCTTTGTTTTAATCCTAATATTGCAGAATCTATAACAGTTCAAGGGCAAGACCTTGTTAAATTTGGTGAAAAGATATTAGACCATTATTTTCATAATATTTGGGAAAGTGAAGTTTCTTTACACAAAGATGAAATATTAAAATGTGAAAATGCAATGAATACACGTGAATCTATGATTATCTATACGGATACTGATTCTAATTTTCTTTGTCTTGAAGAATGGTTTAAATTAAATTATCCTGGTATAACGGATTATAAAGTAAAACGAAACATGATTCTTAGATTATTTGAATTAAGACTTACAAAATATATTCAGGAATGTTTTGAAAAATATGCTAAAAAGTTTAATGTGAATAATGGACAAGAGTTTGAATTGGAAGCAATTTTTGATTGTGCAATATTATTAGGCAAAAAAAGATATGTAATGTCAACTATTTGGAAAATGCCTAATATTATAATGGAACCATTACAATCATTGAAGATAATTGGTGTAGAAATTGTTAGAAAAAATGTTCCAAGATATGTAGGTGAAAAATTAAAAGATTTTGTAAAATACATATTAATAAAAGGCAATAATTTGTCATTGCAAGATATTATTAAAAAAGTTAAAGAATTTAAGAAAGAATATGAATTACAAGATATAAAGGATATTTCATTTTATACAGGAATAAAGGATTTAAATAAATATGTATTATCAGATAAAGAAAAATTAATTTTAAATTCCAAATGTCCACCACAGCATAAAGCGGCTGGTATTTACAATCATCTTTTATATCAGAATCCAAATTTAAATATAAAATACCAAAGAATACAATCTAATAATAAAATTTATTGGTATTATATTAAATATGATTCAAAAAAATCATTAGTAAACAAAAAAGAAGAAGAAACATTTGCATTTCCTGTTGACAAATTTCCAAATGAATTTGCACCAGAAATAGATTTAGACAGAATGTTTAATGTTTGTTTCGTAAAACCGTTAAATAGGTTTGTAGAAGTTATAACAGGGAGTGAAATTCCCGAAAAATTAGTTTATCAACGAAAATTATTTTAGAAAGAAGTGAATATGCCAATTAATACGTTTGCAAATTTACCAGATTTCCATTTTGAGCAATGTATGATAACACCAGAATTAATTAGTCTTAGAGGTTCCGGAACTCAAAAAATTATTGGTTATGTGAATAAAGATTGTAGGACTCAAGGTTGGTTTTGGTTTAGAGGTTCTTTTATTTCAACAGAACAATTTAATACTCCACAAGAAGCATTGGAAGATCTGGTTAAATTATACACAACAAAACAATTAGATATGGGATTTCAAAAAGCAGGATTAATAAATGATGAGACGAGGGTAAAACGATGAAAAAAAGTAATTCAGGAATTTTTGATTTTAGACAATTGTCTAAAAATATTGATTCATTTTCAGAACTTGGTGGAATCTTATGTGATGGAAAATATGGAGAGGTTACAGAATGGATTCAGACTGGAAATTATGCATTAAATGGTTTAATATCTGGTGATATTTTCAAAGGAATACCAGCTGGAAAAATAACAGTATTTTCTGGACCAAGTCAAACAGGAAAAACATTTTTAGCACTAAATTGTGCAAGAGAAGCACAATTGATGGGTTATGATATTATATGGTTGGATAGTGAAAACGCATTTGATAAAAATTCAGCAATTATTAATTTTCTAATAGACCCTAATAAATTTAGGCACGAAATAGTCAATACGATTGAAGAAGTTAGTAGTTATTGTAAAAAATTAACAGAATTATTAAAAGAAAAGAAAAAAGAAGGTTTTGAGATACCTAAAATAATGATTGTTCTTGATTCTATTGGAAATCTTAGTACTGAAAAAGAGGTTACAGATGTTTTAGATGCTAATCAAAAAGCAGATATGACAAGAGCAAAGGGTATTAAGCGATTTTTTAGAGTAATGACATCTGAATGTGCTAAATTGAATATTCCAATGGTTTGTATAAATCACGTTTATGCAAATATTGGTAGTTTCTTTGGTGGTAATATCCAAAGTGGTGGAAGTGGTGTAGAATATTTGGCAAGTATCAATGTTGAATTATCTAAATCACAAATAAAAGAATCAGAAACTGCTAAGTCAAATAAAATTGGAATACAAGTAACTTGTAAATTGGCTAAAGCCAGATTTTCTGCACCTTATAAACCTATTAAATTTCAAATCCTTTTTAATAAAGGTATGAATAAATATATTGGGTTGGAATGTTTCTTAGATGAAGAGTCATACGAAAAAATAGGTTATGGTCCAGGAAAATTCGTAAAGACCTCTAATTCTTATAAATATTCAGATACTATTCCAAGTAAATATTGGTCTGATAAAGAAGGAATTAATTATTCTTATAAAGATATTTATTGTTCAAGTTTCTTTACAGAAGAACGTTTGAAAGAATTAAATGAATTAATCGTTAAAGATAAACTGTCTTATAAAGGAGCTGAACTTGATAAAGTTAGTGTAATTGAAGAAGATATTGTTTCTAACGATGATATTGATTCTGAATCTGAATCTGAATATGAAGATGAAAGGGAAGAATAGTTTAAATAAAATTTTATGATGATTAAAAACGAGAATTGACTAAAAAAATTGTAAATTCTCGTTTTTTTATCATAATAAAAATAAGAAAGAAGTGTTGATGAAATTAAAATATAAGTTAAATATTTATGAATCTTTGGATAATTTTCCAACCAAAGAAGATATAATGTATGATGTTCAAAAGGAAAATTTTTATGGGACTTTTTCATTGAAACAATTATACAAACTGAGTAAAAATTATCCAAAAAAAATTGAATTTGAAAAATTTAATACATTAATTAATGAATTGATCGATGATTCTGTTATTAAGCAATTATCGGATAGTAAATATATCTTTGTCTCAGATAAAATAAAGGTGTAATTGATGTTATTAAATCAAAATTTAATGAATGAAAAAATATTTTTAAAATTTATTTTTGAAAATCCAACGATGTTTGATTTTATGCAAACGGATTATTTTGAAAATGAATATATTAAAGATATTTATAAAATTTCAAAAAAGTTTTTTCTAAAATATCATAAAATACCTGAAACCGAACAGATAACGCAAATAATTAAAAGCTCCGAAAACAAAAATTTTATCGACGATGAAGGTAATTACAAAGAAGATGTAATCCAAATGATTATGTCTACAAGGTTAAATGAATATGACCAGAATTGGGTTCGTGAAAGTTTTGAAACCTGGTTAAAATTTAAAAATCTTGATATGTCTATACTTAATTTAGTAACTTATATCAAGTCTACAAAAATAACAGAAGAGAATATAAATGATGTTATTCACAATAGTATTGATATTATACAGAAAAAGAATAGTATAGATTTAGATTTCGATGAAGGTTCAGATTTTTTTAATTCACAAGACCACATATCTGTCAAAAATATAGCAAATCCTACTGGTTATAATTGGTTAGATAGACAATTAGGTGGGGGTTGGACACAAAAACAATTGGTGGTATTTGCTGGTGCTCCAAAAAGTGGTAAGTGCGTTTTTTTTGATGCTTATATAAATATAAAGAATAAGAAAACCGGAAAAATTGAAAAAATAAAAATCGGGGATTTCTATAATTTAATAAAGCAAAATGATTCAAACGCCAAACAAAAAATATAATCCATATAATCTTCAAGATGTTATGGAAAAACATAATTTATCATATGAACAAGCTCAACAAAAAATTGATGAATTAAAAAAGAAATTATGTAAAAAGAAACCTTCAACCAAAGGTAAAAGAAGTAGTCCATATAATGTTGATGATGTTATGAAAAAACATAACCTTTCAAGAGAAGCTGCTCAACAAAAAATTGATGAACATAAAGAAAAAACTTCATCCAGATATAATGTTGAATATCAAATGAAAAAACATAATATCACAAGGCAAGAAGTGGAAGAAAAAATTAAATTGCTGAAATCTAAAACTGGTTCTGCATATAATGTTGAATATCAAATGGAAAAACTTAATTTATCAAAAGAGGATGCAGAAAATTTAGTTAATAATAGAAAAAGAAATACAGCTAAAATAATGAAAGAGTGTATAACAATCGAAAAAATGGGAGAGCTTAATTTTAAAGCAATGTCACCCAAAAATAAAGAACATTGGATTAAAAAAGGATATGATGAAAAAACAGCTATTGATTTAGCAAAAGATCAAATTAAACATATGCAATCATTTACTTACAAAGATTTAAAAATAAATCCAGAAAAATATAAATATTCATTTAACACAAAAATTGAATATTGGTTAGCAAAAGGATTTTCTAAACAAGAAGCAAAATTGAAATTGAAACAAAGACAAACCACATTTACCCTCAAAAAATGTATTGAAAAACATGGTGAAATTGAGGGTAAAAAAGTTTGGCAACAAAGACAAGAAAAATGGCAAAATACTTTAAAATCTAAACCACAAGAAGAAATTGATAGAATTAATAAACTAAAAAGAGTTAATTTAGAAAGCTTCATTCGTAAATATGGGGATGAAATTGGATCCATAAAATATGAACAATATAGAAATAATTTATGTAAAACTTATTCAAAAATAGCCACTCGATTATTTAATGAGGTAATTGAAAAATTTCAATTGCCAACAAATGAAGTACTTTTAAATCAAAATGAATTTTATATTACTTGCAATACAAGAGAAAGAAATTTTTTCTATGATTTTAAATTTAATAATAAAATAATTGAATTTCATGGTGATTTTTGGCATATGAATCCAAATATTTATAAAGCTGACGATATTAATGCTATTACCAAAATTACTGCGCAGGAAAAATGGGATTTTGATAAATTAAAAAATCAAATAGCAAAAGAAAATGGATATGAAGTATTAGTAATATGGGAATCTGAATATAGAAAAGATCCAACAAGCGTTCTTAATAAAATAAACACCTTTTTAAATTTGGGAAATTGATATTATGGCAGAAAAATTTATTGAATCATTTAGTGTAGATGAATGGCAAGTTGAAACTGATAGTGGATGGGATGATATTCAAGGCATTGGTATGACAATACCTTTTCAAAAATGGAAAATAGTTTTAGAAAATGATTTATTTTTAGAATGTGCTGATGATCATATCCTTTTCATATTAAATGATGAATTAAATTATCAAGAAGTTTATACTAAAGATTTAAATGTTGGTGATTATATTTTTACTAAATATGGTTATAAAAAAATAATTGAAATTGAAATTACTGACGATTATGAAAATATGTATGATTTACAAGTATCAAATAATAATAGATATTTTACAAATGATATTCTATCACATAATAGTCAACTTTTAGGTAATCTTGCTGTTAAAGCAGTTGAAAATGGTTTAAATTGCTGTATAATAACTTTAGAAATGTCAGAACAAATTTATATCAAAAGATTAGCAGTTAATTATTTAGATATTGATATAGATGAATATGATGATATAACAAATGATTCAGCAAGATTACAACAGATAATAGAATCTAAAAAAGTTTCCAATGGTAATGGTTTAAAAGTTCCTGGTATTTTTAGAATAAAGGAATTTCCAACAGGTTCTGCTTCTACTTTAGATATTGAAAATTATATTAATAAAATACAAGATAAATATGATATGAAATTTAATCTTATTATAATAGATTATCTTAATATCATGAAAAATTGGAGAAATCCTAATACTGAAAATCTTTATTTAAAGATTAAGCAGATAGCAGAAGATGTTAGAGCATTATCACAGAGATTAGAAACTTGTATCGTGACAGCAACACAATTAAATCGTGCTGGGTCTTCAACTTCAAATATTCAAATGACAGATGTGAGTGAATCAATGGGTATTGTACAAACAGTAGATGCTTTATTTGCAATTTTAAATAGAGATGATTTTGATATATCCAATGGAACAATAAGATTAAAGCAATTAGCCGTTAGAAATGTTCCACCTGATGAAACACCAGAAACATTCAATTTGAATCAAAAACATTTAAGAATAGAAGAAATGAATAATTTAAATAAAAATATTTTTAATAGGTCAGATTCTGAAAACGAATCACAAAATAACGAATTGTGGAATTTTTAATAATAAATTATAAGAACAGTTATGAAAAGAAAAAATGACAAAATATTGGACAATATTTACAATACGTCTCAATATAAATTTGAAGCTCTACCTAAAATATCACCAGATGACAATTATGTTTCTTGTGAAGACACTTTTCAAAAGATAGAGAATCAAGAAAAAGAAGAAATTGAATTGAAATATTTTGATTGTTTAGAAACAAATCCATTACCAAAAAAAGCAAAAACAATTGAAATTATAGATATTTATTATAAAATAATGGAACATTGTAAAGAAATTCTAAAAGAAAATTTTTCTGAAGTTTATTTCTTGGTGTTCTTTTGTGAATATCATAACAAAAAACTTTTTAAAATATTCAGTAATTTATTAGAAAAATCCAAGGATAATATTTACACTGAGTTAAGAGGATTTAGTTTCTCTAAAAAAGACAGTGATAATATTACAAAATTAAAAGAAATTGACAATAATAAATTATTCTAAAGGAGGTTTTAATATGAAAATGGAAAATAATGTTAATTTAAAAGAAATCAAACTAAAACATATTAATATTGGTGATTTGATTTATATCCCAGCAGAAAACTATTCGGATTTTAATGGGTCTGAATTTGATATTTTTCAAGTTTTGGAGAAACCTATTTTAAATAAAGATATTAAAAAAAATATAAATTATTATTATTTAAAATGTAAAGAATATAGAACAGGAATTGAAACTGTTTTAAAATTTAATACAAATGATTCATATAATAAAATTTATAGAGGTTACATAGGTGATAGATACCATATTGGAAGTAATTCAAATATTGCGGAGTCTATGAGTAAATGATAATAAATGAAAAATTTAATAAAATTTGGTTATTATCTGATTTACATTTTGGAATCTATCATAATGATAAAGATTGGTTGAAAATACAAAAAGATTACTTCTTTGATTTTTTTATACCAATGATAGAAAGAACTAAGGACCAAAGACAAATGCTTTTGGTCCTTGGTGATGTATTTGATAATAGACGTCTTCTTGATATTGATATCATATCAACGGTTTATGACATTTTTAAAAAATTAGGTGAAATATTACCAGTCTTTATAATTGTTGGAAATCATGATACTTATAAAAAAGGTGATAATGATATAAATAGTCTAACAATTTTCAAAGAAATAAAAAATGTAAATGTTTATTCAAAACCAGATATTTTAACTGTAAATAATAAAAATTTACTTTTATGTCCTTGGATAACAGATAAAGAAGAAGAAAAAGAAGTTTTTAAAAAATATATTAAAAATTATAAATGTGAATATATTTTTGCTCATACAGAATTTAAAGGTATGTCTTTAAATTCAGGTGATTCAATATCAAATTCTGGTTTGGATATAAGTGATTTCAAAAATGTGAAAATAATATCTGGTCATATTCATTCTTCGAGTTCAAAGGAAACTGTTTTGTATACTGGAAGTCCTTACAGTATGACAAGAATAGATATCAACACAGATAAAAAATTATTTTATATTGAAACAGAAACAGATAATTGGGTTATAAAAGAAACCATTAATAATTTTTCACCAAAATTCTTAAAACTTAATTTCAATGATATTATGGAAATGGATTCGGAAGAATTTATTAAAATAATTAAAAATAATTTTGTTGATATTGTTATTGATAATAGTAAGATAGATATATTTTTAACAGCAATGAAATTTTTTCCTGATGTCTTTAAAGATGCAAGAAAAGTTAGTATCAAGAATGAAGATATTGATGGACGAAGTGATATTTCACTTATAGTAGATGAAGAAACAAACCAAGATAATAACATAACATTTTTATTTAATCAGTATATTAACAAATTACCAGAAAAAGACAAAATTCCATATATTTTAAATGAGATTGATGAAATTCGTAAGGAGATTGAAGAAGAATGAAAATTTTAAAAATTAAATGGAAAAATTTCAATTCATTTGGTAATAAAGTTAATATTTTGGATTTAACATCTGGAAAAAATAGTCTTAATTTAATATCAGGAAAAAACGGAACAGGAAAAAGTACAATTTGTCAGATTCTTGGTTTTTGTTTATATGGAAAAGTTCCCGGAAAAAATATAGGTGATTTACCAAATCAAATAAATAAAAATTTAGAATGTGAATTAGAATTTCTTTCTGGTGAAAATATAATTAGAATTAAGAGAGGAGTTAGTCCAGATATTTTTGAAATTTACGAAAATGATACTTTTTCAAAATTAAATGATATTCCTAATAAAATATCAATGCAAAAAGAATTAGAAAGAAAATTTGTTAAAATACCTGAACAAATATTCAGAAATATAATATCACTTGATATTAATAATTTGACATCATTTTTAAAATTATCACCTCAAAAGAAACGAGAGATTATCGATGAATTATTTGACCTAAGGATTTTTAATAAATATTTTGAAAAAAATAAATTGAGGTTTAAAAATTTACAAAGTAAGAAAGATAATTGTCTTAGTAAAATATCTGATTATGAAAGATTCATAAGAGACGAGGAAATTAAAAATAATACCATTATCGAATCAAATTTAACAGAAGATGAAAATGAACAGAATATAAAATTAAGAGAGTTCATAAAATTATTTAAAGATAATTCATCCGTTATAGAACAGTATGAAACTGATTTAAAAAACATAGAGATTAATTCAGATGATTGTAGAAATATTATAAATACAAAAACAATCCTAATGAAGCAATCAGTTTCTAAATATAAAGAACTAAATCATGATAAATGTCCTATTTGTGGAAATGATATTTCTGGAGAGTTCTTTGTAAATATCAAAAAAGATTTGAAAAATGAAGTATTGAAATATAAAGAAGATATTGAAAAAGCAAAGAAAAACATCTCAGAAAATGATATTAAATGTAAAGATTTATTATCTGAAAAGAATATAAAAAACAAAGAAAATAAATCTATTAGAAATGATATTATAAAATTAAGAGATTCTCTAAAAGAAAACAGTATAAAGTCAAGTCAGAATATTGAAAATATTGAAATAAATATAAAGAAATTTAATGAAGAGAAAGAAAAAATAAAACAAGAATTGATTGAAATTGATAAAAAAATAGAAATCAATAAGATTCTAAGTATTATATTCAGCGAAGAAGGTTTCAAAAAATCAATTTTAAACAATATTATACCTTCATTAAATAACAATATTGAAAAATTATTAACATTATTAAATATCAATTTTGAAATGACTTTTAATAATTTATTTCAAATAAAAATAAAAAATAATGGTTTAGAAATATCTGATAATACACTTAGTACTGGTGAAAATAAAAAATTAAACCTAATTATTATTTTCTCGTTATATATTTTGTTGAAATATCAATATGGTGATATTAATATTCTTTTCCTTGATGAGGTATTTGCTGGGTTGGATATGAACTCACAAGATACGATTATTGAAATATTGAATAGGCTAAAATCGTTTTTAGATATAAATATATTTATTATTCATCATAATGATTTTGAAGAATGCAATTTTGATAGGATTTTATATACAAAAAAAGAAAATCAATTTTCAGAATTGACAATAATTGAAAATTAAAAAATGAAATCAACAGAAAATTATTTTAAAGAAACAAACAAAGATTCTGTATTTTTACGTGCAGTCATAGTTGCTGTTAATTCTCTTCTTGATAAATCTATTATTATAAAAAATGTAACAGACAAAGAATATGAGGTGGAAGTTCCATTTTTTTATAATCTTGGTGGGGATGAAAGATTTTTACAAGAGATTTTTGATAAAGATTTCTACAATGATTTGGTTGAACAAAAATATACTGATGCTAATATTGAAAAAGTTCCAAGAGGACAATTCACATTATCATCTGTATCCATTGATGGAAATTCGTTAACGAATAGATTTATACCTGGATATAAAACAGAATATATTGATAATAAAATACCTCAAAAAATGTGGGCAAATTTAAATGTGGTTCCACTTTTAATAAATTTTGATTGTGTGGTTCAAGCTGCAACTAAAATTGACTGTTTTAAAATTTGGGAATGTTTAATAAGAAAATTCTATAAGACAACAAGCATTGATTTTTTGTGGCAAGGTTCTGATATTCGTTTGATAGTTGGTTTTCCTGAAGATGCTGCTGTTGAAAATGTCTATGAATTTTCTTTTGGTGATGTTGATATGAATAAATTGACATTTTCTTTAGAATGCCAAACATTTATTCCTATTTTTGATGAAAAATACAATGTGATAAATAATATGAATTATATTGAAAATATTGATTTATCATTAGAAACTGAAAAATAATAAAATAATAATATATAAATGAAAAGATTACTATTTGAAGATGAACAGAAATTAAATAATTTCGACGATTCCGAAGAAAAGGATGATAATTTGAATGATTTTGAAAAAACATCCGTGGAAAATGAAAAAGAATTGGATTCGGCTAAAAAAGAAAGATTAGAATGCCTTAAGAAATTAATAGGTATGATGGAAGATACAGACAAAAAAGAAAAATTAACTAATTTCTTAGAATTACAACAAGACCCGGAATCAAAAAAATTAGATTCATTGTTTGATGAATATTCTAAAAACTTAGGGGATGATAAAGCAGCAGCTGATTTAAAACAAAGATACAAAGATATTAAAGATTCAAAACAATGTGAAGATTTGAATTTGGATTCTTATTTTAGAAAATTAACAGAATCGAAATCTGTTGGATTTTATGATAATATTGTCATTCCTAAGATTAAGATACTTAAACAAATGAATGAACAAAATAAAATAAACAATTTGCAATGTTTTAATAGTCTTCGTAAAATTTTGGAATCTTTCAGTGATTATATGAGATGTAAGGTTGTTCTTGAAAATATGAATAATTTTTATAATAAACACGAAGAAGATATTTTGATGTTTTGGCAAAATGAGGCTGTTGATTTTGTAACTGAATCAAAAAATACTATGAAATCAGATATTGATAGAATGGTGTTTGAATATATTTTGGAAGGTTCTAAAAAAACAGATGCTTTCAGAAAGAAATATTATAATGATTTTAAAATATATGAAGACCTTTCACCAAAAGTAAAAGCACTTCGTTCTATTATTTCAGAACATATTGAAAATAGTGATATTTCTAAATTCTATATTAATTCAAATAATATTACAAGCATATCACCATATTCATTTACGAAAGAGGTTGGTGATAAGATTTTATTTGGTATTAATGATAATGTTTATATGACAAATAAAAATCTCACTAATTTGACACAATTAACAGCAGATAGAATTTCTTCTTCTAAAGAAGCATCTACTATATTACAATTAAATAGATTTGCAAATGCAATTCCTAATTATATTGATATGGATGGTATTCACATTCCATTTGATGATAAAAAAGAGATAAGAATTGCATATAATGATATTGATGATGAATCAACATTTGAATTAGATGGTGAAGAAATTGCATTTGAAAATATTAAAGAATGTTTGCATAGAATGGAGTTAATTTATCCTAATAAAATAAATAGTAAACTTCTTTTTGAAGCTTATGATAATATTCAAAAATTAGTTAATATGGATATGATAAATTCACTTACTATTAAAACACCAGATGATGTTCTTAATGTTGATATTTTTCAAATTCAAGATAAATTTTATACAAATTTGAGAAATGCAAAAACTTCTTGGCAAAAATTTGTAGAGAGAGTGACTTCAGATGAGATTAGAGATATTGTAATGGGTTGGACAGGCTATGATATACAAGAAATGACGGCTGTTCAAGATGTAACAACTGGATTAGAAGTAGATTATTCTAAAAAACTCTATATGCTTACTCAAGAAATCAATGATGTTAATGGTATGATTGAAAAATTGCAGAATAATATGGCATCGGATGCAATCGAACCATTATTTATACCTGAAATGGAGCAATTACATGAAGAACTTATCAATAAGAAAGAAGAATTGATTGAAAAATCAAATCGAATTAAATCAAAGATGATAAGTGAATCTAAAAAGAAAACAGGAAAAATAGATTCTATTTTAAATAGACCTTTAGAAGAACCAAACTATGATTATGAAAATAAAAAGAATAAAAGAATAATCAAATTAAAAAATATTCAAAAATTAGGTAGAGAAATTGAAATTGAGGATTTTAATTGTACTGGTGTAATCATTAATATTAATATTCCTGATAATTCTGTTACTATTTTAAGAAAAGATGGTAAAACAGTTGATTATGATATAACAGATGATATTTTTAAAACCATGGATTAAAAAATTATTTATTTTTCGTTTATTTATAAATAATTTAAAAAGTATAAAGGATTTTGATATGTATGTTGATAGAAATGAAATGACTTTAGAGGTGAAAAAATCGTTAGACCAAGATAAATTAACAGATAAAATGGTTGAAATGTTGATGAGAATTGCTAAAGAAATTTCTAAAAGATTACGTTATAAAGATGAAACTCAACGAGATGATTGTGTTCAGCAAGGTTTATACAATGCACTTAGATATTGGAAAAATTTCAAACCTGAATTGCCAAATGCTAATGCGTTTTCTTATTTTACACAATTAATCAAAATCGGAATGTGTCAAGGTTTTAAAATGTTAAATGACCCTAAAAAATTCACTGGTACTTATAAAGTTCAAATAGACGAAAATATATTTAACGATTCAAATTTTAATTGAACAATCCACCAAAATTAAGGTCAGGACATCAAAAATTTTATCAAGGTTATTTCACACCTTCTAATCCAAGGAAATATGTGGGAAACCTTGATAAAATTATTTATAGGAGTTCCTGGGAAAAACATTTTATGAATATATGTGATAAAAATGACAGAATTTTAAAATGGAGTTCTGAACCTTTCCCTATTTTTTACATTTCCCCTTTAGATAATAAGCAACATAGATATTATATTGATTTTTGGATTCTTTTAAAAAATAAAGAAGATAAATTAAAAAAGATTTTAATAGAGATAAAACCTTATTCACAAACACAAATTCCAAATATCAAAGGTAGAAAAACAAATAAAAAGAGATTACAATTCATAAAAGAATCTGAAACTTTTCTTATTAACCAAGCAAAATGGACATCTGCTTTAAAATTCTGTAAAGATTCTGATAGTGATGTTGATTTTATGATAATAACAGAAAAAACATTGGATCTATTCAACGATTTTTAAAATAAATATTTTAAATGAAAAAAATTCTAACACCAAAACAAAGTATTGCAAAAGACCTCAAAAAAAGAGGATTGTCTAAAAATGCAATTGTTACATTTGATTTTTTCCAAAGAAAATATTTCAATTCAAATCCATTAAAAAAATTAAATGAATCTAAAAAAACAGAAGTAACAGAAATAAAAGCATTCAAAGATATTATAAGAGGAAATTTTTATACATTTGAGTATGACCCTCTTTATAAAGATATTTTAGATTTTTATGATACTCGTCCTATTATTTTAGCATTTAATACAGTCGATAATAAAAATACCAAAAATAAATTGATTTATGGTATCAATTTGACATTTATTCCTTTTGAAATGAAAAGAATTATGTTAGATATCTATTGGGATAAATTATTTAATGTTGGTATTGAGAAATTATATCAACACAAAGATAAATTTTTCAAAAAAGAGATATTAAATCCAAATTTTAATTATTATGAATTATTGGAAGATTTATTTGATAATATTTCTAAAGTTGGATTTAAATTTGCAATCCGTTGCTATATTTTAGATAGGGTTGATTTTTTAAAACCAATTGAAGTAGATGATTGGTATAAAACGGCTTTCATTTCATCCGAGGAATTATATAAGAAAAGTCTTAAAGAGATATATTCTTTATATTGGCAATATAAAAGAATGAAAATTAAGTGAATCACCCCGACAAAGGACGTATGAACAACAAAAGCACAGACGAAAAATACACAAAACTAATAACCAATTTGAGAGAAAATTTGAAAGTTCTTGTGGGCAAAATCGTGCCGAAAGTCTATGAACACGGCTTTTTGAAGTGATGGGCTTGTTTGAACGTTGGAAAAATGTATTTTTGAAACTCAAAATTTAAGGATTTGATATAAATGAAACTATACGAAACATTAGAGCAACAACTCAAGAAAGAACCTAACTTCGTGA
>CAYRGR010000002.1:0-21432 GCA_964423755.1 uncultured Candidatus Peribacteria bacterium | reverse complement strand
ATTCTTCTCTAAAATTTTTTCATTTTGAGTCCAATACAAAAATTAAATTATCTGGCCTATCTTGTTCATGCCAAGAAAGAATCATTTTAGTCAAACCAAAAACAGCATTTATAGGCGTACCGTCTTTTAGCGTAAATTGAGGTACAGCATAAAAAACACGATAAATAAAATTGTGTCAGTCGATAATATAGATTTTATTTTTCATAAAAATATTTTATTAATAATTTTTTTTGGATTCCTGCCTTTGCGGGAATGACGAATTTATAGAGTTTAATCTGTAAGTAATGTTTTCTGGATTTCCACTTTCGTGAGTATAAATTCCAATTAGGATGGTAATAACGAGCGGGATTTTTATTTTTTTCCTGTACTTCCTAATCATCATTTTCATCTTTTAGATATAAAATGATTTTCAAAATTATCATATAATTTTTTATCAACAATAAATTCAAGCTCTGGAATGTATTCTGTACCAAAATTTCATGAATCTATAAAATAAGGAAGAAATTCCAATTGAGCTAGACGATCATATTTTTCAATTTTTTTTATATCTTTTGTAAAATTAAATAATTGTAATAAATATTCTCATCTATAATCACTATCTATTATAGCTGTAGAGTTTGCCAACATTAAACCAAATTTTGTAGGTAGGCTACTTCTGGCAAAAATTTTTGCATGCCATCAAATTGGTAAATAAGTCTTTATTCAGGTTCATAGTATTTCAAGCGAATTTGGTTTAATTTTTAAATTTTTACTAATTTTTAGATCCCAACAAACTGCTTGTTCACTGCATTTATTTGGTAAAAATTTTTTTTCGTATGTACATATAATTATTTTTTCTGTCATATTATAATTAATTATAAATTATATTTTAAGTAAATTTAATTTTTATATTCTAAGAAGTTTTATAATTATGTATTTTTTGGTATTCAATAATAATTTAATAAATATTTTGCTATTTTAGCAAATAATGCAGATGAAGTAGTCTCTGAATAAATAGCACTTCTTGGACGTTCAATTCTTACAATCATAACAAATTTTGGATTAGAAGAAGGAGCAAATCATCAATATGAAGTAATTGTATGTCATGGTCATCATTCTTCATATTTTCATTTATAAGCAATTTGAGATGTTCAAGTTTTACCAGCTATATCGTATCAGGGTACAGATCATGTTTTTGCAAATCATAATTTTGCTCATTCTGTTAGCATTGCAATTACCTTTTTTGCTGTTTCTTCTTTGATTACTCTACGAAGAGGTGAAGGCGTGTTTTGAATAATTTGTCATGAAGGTAAATTAATTGTTTCTACAATATAGGGTTGCATATAAATTCATCAATTAGCAATAGTAGAATAAGCAGCAGCCATTTGTATTAAGCTTGCATTAATTCATTGTCAAAAAGACATTGTAAAAAGTTTGGTTCTTGACCATTTTTCATAAGCTGGAATTTTAGAAAAAACTTCTCATTCTAATGTAATATTTGTTTTTTGATCAAATCAAAAATCTTGTAAATATTTATAAAATAAAGGTGCTCAAATTTTTTTTACTATATCAATCATTCATACATTACAACTCCAATCAAGAGCATGAGAATAAGTATGATATCAAGTACATTCAGAAGAAACATTACTAATTTTGAATTTATCAATTTCTACAAATCAATTATCTTTATACATATCTAAAGGGTTTATATCTCAAGTATCAATTCATATTGAAACCGTAATTGCCTTAAATACACTTCAAGGTTCATATAATGATGAAATAACATCATTTATATAAACTCAAGGTCAAAAATTATTTTTATATTTGTATTTTACAAGAGCATTATTAAAAAATTCTTTTTCTGTAGCTAGTCTTAATTTAATTTTTTCACCTAAAATATAATTATCTGTTCAAGATTCAGAATCTTCAACAAATAATGGCATTCACAATAAGTCAAAAGAGGGATTTAAATATTTAGAATGATTTACTTTTTCTAATTCATATACATTTCAAAAATTATTAGGATCAAAATCAGGATAATTAGCCATCGCAACAATAGCTCAAGATTTAGGGTCCATAATAATAACACTTCATTTATTTGCTTTAAATTCTTCTATTCAAGCTTCTAAAATTTTAGAAACCTCTTTTTGTATATTTCTATCAATTGTTAATTTTATATCTACTCAATTTATTATTTTTTTTTCTGATAAATCATCTAATCATATTGCTCTTCATGAAATATCTTTTTTTGTAGTTCTTACTCATTGTTTTCATTTTAATTCTTCATTAAAATATCATTCTATTCAATATCTTCATTCATTATCATTATCTACAAATCATAAAATTTGACTTGCTAAATCCTTTTCTGGATAAAATCTAGTTTGATTTGGTGTTAAAATAATAAATTTATAAATAGAATTAGATTCATCTAAAACTCATTTTTTAATAGCGTTTTTTTCATTTAAAATACGTAAATCAATTTTATTTTTTATATTTAAACTAAGTTTGTTAAGAATTTTTACATATCTTACAAGTCTTAATTTTAATTGATTGTTTAAAGTCTTTTCTTCTAGATCTAAAATTTTAGATAGTTGTTTAGATAATAATGTAGAGTTATTAATTTTTGTAGGATTAGCATATAAATTATTCATTACAAAAAATAATCATTCTTGTCATAAACTAGTTATTTGAAATTTATCATTATCTGTAATGTTTGTCTTCAATAAAACAAAATCAATATATTTTTTTGATATTTTATTTGTAATATTTTCTTTAATTTTATGTTTTGAAAAATTAACATCATAAAAATTGTTATCTATATTTTGAATTTTTAGAAATAATCATAAATTATTTAAACAATCTTCTTTTTCTTGTCAAAAACAAAGCTCATCAAAAGTAATATCTGATAAAAAATCAATTAATTTTTCTTTTGATCAAGCTTGCTGAGGGTCTATAGCTAAATCAGACAATTCTGTACTAGTTGCTAATATTCAAACTGGATTATTATTAGAATAAATAGTTCATCTATTTGCATTATTTATAATAGATGTTGTTTGTTGTTTATTTGCTAATGTTTTATAATAATCGTACTCTAAAATAGAATATTTAAAAGAAGTAATTATTATAATTAGAGCATAAAAAATAAATAACAAAAAAACTATTTTTATTCTATTAGTAGTATTTAAATATTTTACTAAAAAATCTAAATAATTTTTAAAATTATTAAATAGAGTTGTTTGAATTTTTTTAATCATTTAATAATTAATTAATTTATAATCTTTAAAACGAGTTTTATAAATAGAATTTATACTAGGTATTGTAGAAATAATATATCAATTAAAATTTCAATATTTAATAAGATTATCAAATATATCTATATTTTTGTATTTATGAATATTATTAAAACTATATTTAATAAAGATATCTTCCATAAAAATAATAGTATTATATCTTTTAAGATTATATTGAAGAATTTTTCTAGTTCAAATAATTATATTTTTTGTTTTATTAAAAATGTCTAAAAATATTTTTGCTTTATTTGTATAAGTAAAAGAATTTTTATAAACAATAGCATCTTTTGTAAAATCTTTATTTTTTTCTAAAAAATAAACAATACTATAATCATCTGGAAAAACTAAAACACAATTACCATTTTTTTTAAAAAGATTTTCAATAAATTCTATCATATTTGTATTTTGAATATTGTAAATTAAAGATATTTTATTATCAGTTTTTTTGTTTTTAAAAAAATCTTCTTGTTTATCTATCTTTTCAAATCATTTTTTTAATAAAAAATTAAATATAAATTTTGGTAAAAACATATTTAATATTTTATTAATTTGTACAAAATATTTACTTGATAAATAGTATATTAATTTTATTTGATGTTCATCTAAAACTGGATTAATACAAATTATATCAATAATAGATTTTATATTATTTTGGTTTTCTTCAATATTTATTTCTAAAATTTTTGAAACAACTCAATATTTAATATTATTTTTTATAGGAATAGTAACTATAGATCATACATTAATCTTACTTTTTAGTTTATCTTGAATAAAATAAGTAAGTCATATATTATCTATAGATATGTCTAATGGTATAATTTCTATAAACATAATTTCAGTATTAAATATTATATTAGCTTAATTTATTATATATACCTAATAATAATTGGTTTTTGTTACAGCAAAATCGTCAAACAATTTTACTTGAGTATATGACATTTTAATTTTTTTTCTACAATTTTAAATTTTTACTTTGAAAAAAGAAATAATACGAATATACTATTTTTAATTCATAAATTTAATAAAGTTTTGTTTTTACCTATTTTAAAATTACTATTTAATTTTATTTAAATATAACAATAAACATTATATGGAAAACTCTAATTGAAAAAAATATTTTTTTAAATCTAAATTGTTTTTGGCATTAATTATACTTTTTATAGCTATAGTTATAATTTGAATTATTTTTATAAAAACACAAAAATCAATTTATAATTATGAATATAATATTTCTGAAAGTACATCAAAAACATGATCTCAAGCATTATCTCAAACATGATTTTTAAAAACAGAAAAATGATCTATAATATGATATATTAGTGATTTTAGTTGAAATGCTTTTAAAATTATAAATAATAAAAACAATAATATTGAAATTTGAGAAATAATTAATCCAAAAGATGTAATTATTACATGAGATAATTGAAAAATAAGTATTATATTTAATAATAATTCAATTATAAGATTAAATAATAATTCAAAAATTGAATTTAATGAAATTAATTCTAAAGAAACAAATGTAAATTTATTAGAATGAGAATTATGGTGACGTGTTTTAAAACCATTTTATGATCTTTCATTTTTTTCTGTTAATACTTCAGAAATTAGTGCATGAGTAAGATGAACATCGTTTTTTATTAAAAAAAGAAAAAATGATACTTTAATAGAAGTAATTAATTCTTATAATGAAAATGAGGATAAAAAATGACTTACAATTGAATATATAGATCCTAAAACTAATAAAAAAAATAAAGAAATTCTTCTTCCTAAAAAAAGTATTACTTTAAATAAATTAGAAAAAAAGATTAATAAAAAAGATATATTTTCGGAAGATATTTTTAAAAACCCTTTTAAATTATGAAATCTTAAAAAAGATATAGTTTATATGGATTCGTTGAAAAAATTACATAACGAACCAAATATAATAAATAAAATTAATTGAGAAATATCGAGTACTCTTCCTAAAAAAAATGAAATAAATACATTCTTTAAAGAGCAATTAATAAAAAATAATGTATGAGTTATTTACTCTAAGGCTTCTATTTCAGAACAAGATATTATAAATAATATTAAAAAAGATATTATAATAGAAGAAATTAGATTAAGAGTATCGGATCAAATTTTAAATATAAAAGATAATAAAGAATTAATAAAAATTAAAAATAAAGAAGCATCAGAAATTAAAAAAATTATTAATTTAAATGAAAAAGAAATTGATTTAATTGTAAAAAAAGAATTAATTAATTTAATTATAAAAAAAGAAAATAATGAAACTTTGTATTTAAGTTGATTAATTTTAATTAATCTTAATGAACTTAAAGATCAAAATAAAAAAGAAATTATTGATAATCTTAAAAAAGATAATGAAAATGTTTTAAATTTAAAAGAAAATATAATAAATAATATAGTATTACCACAAAAAGAAGATGATAAAAAAATAGAACCAATAAAACAAAATAATATAATTAAAAAAACTAATACAACTACTCAGATTAAAAATGTTCTTTCTTGAGAAACTAAGGTTCAACCCATTGTAATAGAACCAAAAAAAATAGTTTCATGAGAATAAATCTTAATTAATAAAATATTTTAAATATGTCTTTTTATCAAAAATACAGACCCAAAGATTTTAATTCTATTTGTTGACAAGAATTTATTAAAACATCTTTACAAAATGCTTTAAAACAAAATAAAACCGTATGAGTATATTTATTTTATTGATCTCGATGAACATGAAAAACGTCTATGGCAAGAATTTTGGCAAAATGATTTAATTGTCTTAATTTATTAGAAGATTGAAATCCTTGTTTAGAATGTATAAATTGTAAATCATTTGAGAATGAAGAATTGCTTGATATTATAGAAATTGATGCTGCTAGTAATACTTGAGTAGATAATGTAAGAGATATTATAGATAAAGCCCGTTTTCAACCAAATCAGGCGAAATATAAAGTCTATATTATAGATGAAGTACATATGTTATCAAAATGAGCCTTTAATGCTTTATTAAAAATATTAGAAGAGCCACCTATACATGTAAAATTTATTTTAGCAACAACAGAAATACATAAAATACCAGATACAATAATATCTCGTACTCAAAGATATGATTTTAAAAAAATTAACATTGAGGATATAGTAGAAAGATTAAAATTTATTTCAAGGACTGAAAATATTTTTGCAGAAGAAGAAGCTTTAAAATTAATAGCTCGTATATCCAAAGGATCACTTAGAGATGCTATATCATTTTTAGAACAATATTCAATATGATGAAATTTAAAACTTGAATATTTAAAACATAATTTACAAATTATTTGAGATGAGTTTTTAGAAGAATTTATACAAAATCTTATTTTAAAAGATAAAATAAATTTACTAAAAAATCTAAGTTTTTTAAAAGATAAATGAATAGATATAAAAAACTTTTTAGAGGAAACTATATATTTTATTAGATGAAAATTAATTGATAATTATAACGAAAAAGTATTTGATGATTATATAGCTATATATGAATTATTTGAAGATGCTTATAAAAAAATTAAATTTGTACCAGATACTTTTATTTTATTAGAAATAACTATAGTTAAATTTATTCATTTAAATAATAAAATACAAGTATCATTAGATGATAATATAAATAAAACAAAAAACAGTTTTAAAGTAGATATTAATAAAATAGAAGAACCTGCCAAAAAACAACCTGAAGAAGAAAAAATAAAAGAAAAAGAATTAAATAAAGAAATAAAAATATTTGATATTGATATATTAATAAATAGTATTAGAGAAGATCATTGAAAATGATTTATTGCAATAACTCTTAAAAATGCTCAATTTAATTTTTTAAATAATGATTGTAATGTCTTAATAAGTTCTAAATTTAATTTTGAAAAAATAAATACACCAGAAATTAGATCATATTTAAATAATAAAATAAAGGATTTATTTAATTTAAATTACAATATAATCTTTGAATTAAAAACTCAAAATCTAGATAATCTTTTAAAAGAAGCTAAAGATATTTTTTAATTTTTAAAATATGCAATTACCGTACATTGTTAAGTTAATATTTAATAAATATTTATTTTATAAAATATTTGCTTTATCATTATTAATGATATTATTTTTTATTTTTCAAAATTTTATATTTTTATTTTTAATAACATTTTTATTAGCTTATTTGTTTTTATATTTATGAGAAGTTATCAATGCTTTTTTATATAAATATATAAATAAAATTAAGTTTGAAAAATTAAATATATTTCTAAAAAAAATGTTTTGAATTAATTTAGTAGTTCTTTACCTTTATATTTTGTTCGTTTGATTTATTGTTTTTTCAGTTTCAACTTTATTACCAAAAATAACACAAGAATTATCAGATTTACCTAAATATTTACCATTTTTATCTGGGCATGTAGATACGGTTTTGTATAGACTTGAAGAATTAAAAAATTTTAATCAAGATTTTCAGTGAACATTAAAAACAATTTTTACAGAAAGTAACATTAATATAATTATGAAATTTTTATGAAATATTAAAAGTGTATGATTATTAATTATAGAATTTCTTATTTCGTTAATATTAAGTTATTTTTTTATAATTGATAGATTTAAAATTAAAATATATCTTGAAGAAGTGAAAAAATGAAATTTTGCATTTTTATATAAGGAATATTCTATTATTTTTGAAAAAATATCTAGATGATTTGGCATTATTCTTAAAGCACAAAGTTTAATTGCTATTGCTAATACAGTTCTTACAACTATATGATTATATCTAATAGGATTTATTAATATTGGTCAACAATTTCCCTATATGTTTACACTTGTGATTTTAGTATTTATTTTATCATTTATACCTGTATTATGAGTTTTTTTATCTTCAATAGCAATCATAGCTATATGATTTACCTTTTGATGATTACCTGTTGTAATAGAATTAATAATTTTAATTATGATTATTCATTCTATAGAAGCATATTATCTCAATCCAAAAATAGTATCTTCTTATGCACAAACCCCCATTTCTTTAACTTTTTTAATATTAATAATATCAGAACAAATTTTTTGAGTAATATGATTATTAATATGAGTACCTATTTTTTATATTATTTTAGATTTTTTAAAAGATTTTGATGAATATGTTTGAAATATTAAATGAGCTTATTTTAAAATTAATGAATTAAAAGATTGTACAAAAACATCTTTAAGTTCTAAAATTAGATTATCTAGAGCATGAAAAAGGCTTTAAATTAAATTAATTGATTCTTGTGTAGATAACAGTAGTTTATTTTAAAGAATTTTAAAATTATAATTTAGGAAAATTAATTTTATTTGAGTATAATAATATTTTTAATTTCAAATTTTTAGTTATTTAATTGAATTTTTAATTATAGGTTTTTATATTTTAAATTTTTTATGATAAAAAATAAAATAAATCAAAATATTGAAATAATAGATAAAATTTTTTTTGAATTAATAAAAGATACTTCAATTACAACAAAAGAACAATTTCAAAAATTTAAGAATAAGTTTTATAAATGACAAAAAATGAAAGAAGTAATTCCAGATATTATTTTCATTAATAGATACAATGAACTTATAAAAAATAATAAAATTAAATATGAAATACGTATTGCAAAACTTATAAGAAAAAGAGCAATTAGAAGCCTTTCTTGAGTATCTGTAATTTCTATTTTAACTAAAAATTGAATTTGTCCTTGAAAGTGTATTTATTGTCCAAGTTTTGAAAATTTACCAAAAAGTTATCTTCCAAATGAACCAGCAGTGATGAGGGCTATTTTAAATAAATTTAATCCTATTTCTCAAGTTCAAAATAGACTTCATTCTCTTGAAATTACATGACACAATGTTTCTAAGTGTGATGTAAGGATAATTGGTGGCACATGGAGTAATTATCCAAAAAATTATCAAGAAAATTTTATAAAATGAATTTATGATGCACATAATACATATGATGATATTAAAAATAATATTATTTCTACAAATTTAAATCAAAATAAATTTGCTTCATTTAAAATAAAAAAAGGTTTTAAAATACAAAAATCGGTAAATTTATTAGATTCTAAAAATAAAAATGAAAATAGTAAATCAAGAGTTATATGAATAGCAATTGAAACAAGACCTGATTTTATAAATGAAAAAGAAATTAAAAAATTAAGAAAATATTGAATTACAAGAGTTGAAATTTGATATCAAACAACTTTTGATAAAATAAATCAATTAAATTGAAGAGGACATTGAAATTTAGAAAGTATAAAAGCTACAAAACTTTTAAAAGATGCTTGATTTAAAATAGTTGCTCATTTAATGCCAAATTTGTTTGGTAGTAATCCAAAATTAGATTTAGAAAGTGTAAAAAGAGTTTTTGAAGATCCAGATTTTAGACCTGATGAAATTAAAATTTATCCTACAGTTGTAGTTACTAATTCTAGTTTAGAAAAAATATGGCAAGATTGAAAATTTAAAACATATTCTGATAAAGTTTTAATAAATCTTATGACCAAAATTCAAACTTTAATTCCAGAATATGTTCGTTTAAATAGAATGTATAGAGATATTCCTGCAACAGAAATTTTAGCATGATCTCATTTAGCAAATTTACGTCAAATTACAGATGAAAATATGAAAAAATTATGAATAAAAATACAAGATATTTCTCATAGAGAAATTCGTTTAAAAGATAATAATCCTTTAAATTCATTTTTGAATATAATAGAATATGAAGCAAGCTCAGGCAAGGAATATTTTTTACAATTTATAGATCCAAAAGATAAAACATTATTTTCACTTTTAAGATTAAGAATTCCATCGCAAATTTTTAATCAAGAAAAACATTATATAAAAGAATTACAAAATGCTGCAATTATAAGGGAAGTTCATACTTTTTGAGATCAATTATGAATTTGAGAAAAATCAAATTGAAGCTGACAACATATGTGATTTGGTAAAAAATTAATACAAAAAGCAGAAGAAATTATAAAATTAAATTATCCGCAAATCAAAAAAATTGCAGTAATTAGTTGAGTTTGAGTAAGACAATATTATAAAAATATTTGATATAAATTAGAATGAGAATATATGGTGAAAAAAATTTAATCAGTATTTTTTTGTTGTTCTTTAATTTAAAATTTATATAATATATTCTTAATAAAAATTGATTCTTGGTTTTTTTAAAAAACTTTTAAACTAGATTGATTATAACTTTTGCGAGATCAAAAATTTTTTTAAGTATAGTTAATTTTTAATTAAATAATTTATTTATGGCATTTAATATATTAAATCAAATCAAAAATTGAGATATTTTAAAATTTAATATTTATTTTATAATATTTTTTATTTTATTTTTTGTTTATAATAAAGCACAATCTCCATTTATATATACAGAATATAATAGTGCTTCAGTTTATTTTAAAGAAGAAATTGTATTAAAAAATAATAAAAAACAAGAAGAGGAAGTTGTTGTATTAAAAAATAATGAAATAAAAGAAAAAAAGGAAGAAGAGATTATTCCTATAATAATTAATTTTAATCCAAAAGATATTAAAATTGATGATAAAATAATTAAAATGTTAAAATTAGTTGTAAATTCTAAATTTTTTAATACAAAAGTTTTACCTATAAATATATTAATAAATCAAGAGCAAAAAGATCCTAGATGACAAGTTTCTTGAAATAAACTTATTTTATCTTCTCATATAAATAATTATAATGAAACACTAAAAGTATTTGTTCATGAATTATGACATATAGTAGATATTTATTATTTAAAAAATAAATGATGAGTTGATTTATCAGATAAATTTTATAACATAAGTTGGATAGATTATAATATTAAAAAAAAGGATGCAGGTATAGATGATTTTGTTTCTTGATATAGTCTTTCAAATAAATATGAAGATTTTGCAGAAAGCTTCGTTTTTTATGTATTTCATAATGATGATTTTTTTGCTAGAACAAAAAATAATCAAGTATTAAGACAAAAATATTCTTTTTTTAAAAAATATATTTTTAAGAACGAAGATTTTATAAATACATCTTTTAGTGAGGTTCCATTAAATAAATACAATTGGGATTCTACAAAAATTTTAATAAATTTAAAAAAATATTTGTATTATATTAAATAATGATTATAATAGATATAATTAAAAATCGTTTTATATAAAACTAATTTATTTTAAATTATTTTATAAATTCATTGAAATATATTAGTTCGTTATTTTTTGTAAATTTTCATTAATTCATTTTTTACTCATGTTTATATAAGAATAAATTGATTAATGCTTGTTATGGTAAAGAATAGTTTACTTTAACAAAGTTTTAGATCAAAATTTAAAAAACACCACATTTTACTTATATATAAAATATAATTATTTTTTACTTTAATTGACAGTTATGTAGTTTAGATTTAAACTAAAAATTGCTAATTAATTTTCCTTATTAGATTATTTCTTTAATTTTAAATTTTTCATTATTTATGAAAAAAATAATCTTATCAATTTTTTAATAGCATATTTCTTTTTTAAAAAGAAGAAAGTATTTATTTTTTAATTTATTAATTTTATGATAAAACAAAATAATGATGATTTTTTTGATGATATTGAGTCTGATTTAAAACAAAATACAGATGATAAAAATATAAAAAATGTGTCATCTAATAATCAAAAAAAATTAGAAGCAGAATCTCCAGAATTTAGTTCAACAATAGAAGATAATTATGATTTTGTAAAAAACAATTTTTATAATAAACATGATTCTAGAGAAAGTAATTTTAGTTGAATGAACGGATCTCCTTATATATTTCCTAATAGTAAACCAAAAAATTTATTAACATTAGAGAAATGACGCACAAGATTTATTACTATTTGATGACAAGAAGAAGTTGGTAAAAATATGAGTATTGTTGAATATAATGAAGAAATTGTTATTATTGATTGATGAGCTCAATTTCCAGAAAACAATATGTTATGAGCTAAATATAGCTTACCAGATATATCTTTTTTAATTCCACTTAAACATAAAATTAAAGCAATTCTTATAACTCATTGACACTTAGATCATATCTTATGACTTAAACATTTATTGCCAGCATTAGGGTTTCCTACTATTTATTGAGCAAAATTAACATTATGATTAATTAAAAAATCTCTTGAAGATTGATGAGTTTTAAATAGAGCTAAATTTATAGAAGTTAATCCAGATGTTACGTGAATATTTAAAATATGAGCTCATTTTAATATTGAATTTTTTAGGGAAAATCACAATATTCCTGATGCTTGTGGTATTTATATAGAAACTCCAAATACAAAAATAGTACATACTTGAGATTTTAAATTTGATTTTACTCCATCTATAGATAAACCTGCTGATCTTACTAAGATTGCAGAAATTTGATCAAGATGAATTGATTTATTATTAAGTGATTCTACTAATTCATTAAAAGAATGATTCACAAAAACAGAAGCAGATATATGAATTGAGCTTTATAAAATTATTTCAGAAACTCATTGAAGAATTATAATTGCAACATTTGCTAGTCTTATTTGAAGAATGCAACAAATTATAGAATCAGCAGAGAAAACGTGAAAAACAGTTTTTTTAAACTGAAGATCTATGGTTGAAAATGTAAAAATAGGTAGAGAGCTTGGTTATATTAAATGTAATTTAAATACTATTAAAAAACTTACAAATAATATAGACTCTGTACCTGATAATAAGCAGATAATTCTTACTACTTGAAGTCAATGAGAAGAGCTTTCTTGATTATATCGTATGGCCTATGGAGAACATCCTATTATAAGAATAAAACCTTGAGATTCAATTGTATTATCATCTAGTCCTGTTCCTTGAAATGAAAAAGGAGTAGTAAATATGATGAATGAACTTATAAAATTATGATGAACTCTATATACAAAAGAATGAATGGATATTCATACAAGTTGACACTGTGCTAGAGAAGAACAAAAAATCATGATAAATTTAATAAAACCTCGTTATTTTATTCCTATTCATTGAGAATTGTATCAACGCGTTGCTCATAAAAAGACAGCTATAAGTTTGGGTATTATAGATAAAAATGTTTTTTTAATGGATAATTGATCAATTTTAGATATTGAAATAGATAAAAGTATTAGAAAATCTAAATTTAAATTAAATCTTGAAGAAATTATTGTTGATGGTCAATGAATATGAATTGCTTCAAGTCATGTTATTGCTGCAAGAGCACAAATGATGAAATCTTGAGCAGTTGTTATAGTATTTAAAGTAGATGAAAAAACAAAAACAATTTTAGGTCCATTAAAAATTGAAACTAGATGATTAGTATATCTTGATGAAGTAAGAGAGGTACACAGAATGATAATAAACAAAGCTAAGTCTTCATTTATGGAAACTGTTTCTCATGTGCCAGATATAGAAGAAAAAGAACTTATTAAAATAATTAAAAAAGATTTAGAATCATATTTAGTACACAAAATTTGAAGAGAACCCATGATTATTCCAATAGTAATGTATGTTTAAATAAGATAGTTTTAAAAATTTTTTTAGATTAAGTTTTGTTGTAATAAGACAATAAAACAATTTTAATTAAGTAAATATGACAGAAAATCAAAATACAACATTTAATGTTTATAGAAAAAGTCCTTTTGTAATTTTTGTAAATTTAATTTATATTACATTATTTTTTGATATATTATTTTTAATTATTAATCATGATGATAATTATACTAAATACAATCATAATATATTATCTTTTTTATTTGGTAATGATTTTATTATAACGATAGGCCTAATCTTTATTCAAATAATAGCTATAAGTATAGTTATAATTAATTGGTATAATGAATATTTTATAATAAAATCAAATTTTTTAGTTTATAAAAAATGATTATTATTTAAATCAGAAAAGAATTTTATATTAAATAATATAAAATCAATTACAACAAATGCTTGATTTTTTTGAAAAATATTTAATTGTGGAGAAATTGTGATAGAATCAGATATTCAAGAAAAAATTAGAATATCTAATATTTCAAATACAGATTGATTTATAAAATTAATATGAGAACAAAGAAATAAAATTAATTAATTTTTATCAAATTTTGAATTTATAAATTCTAGCATTTTTTTCTTAAAAATTGAAATATTAAAATCATAAGCATGTTCTCTTATTTTATTATAATCAAAATTTAATAATTCAAATTTATCTATTGCTTTATTAAAATTTTCTACTGTTTGTTCATCAAAAAAAACTCATGTAGATTCCATATATTTATGATTTTCTCTTACTGTTTCTAGACTTCATCATTTTTTATATGCAATTACAGGTGTTCATGATGCCATTGCCTCAATAGGAACTATTCAAAAATCTTCTTCTACAGGAAATAAAACAGCTTTTGCTTCACTAAAATAAAGTTTTTTTTCTTCGTCTGTAATTCAAAAAATCCATTTAATATTTGATTTTGATTTTCGTTTTAATTTTTTATATAAAAAATTATTTGTACTTGTAGCAAGAATTAATTCTTTTCAATTTTTATTAAAAGCATCGACTATTAAATCAAAATTTTTATAAGGCACAACTCTTCATATATAAAAATAAAAATCTTTCTTTTTTTCTGAAAAAATAAAAGAATTTATATTTACTCATGGATAAATAACTTCAGAATCTCTTTTGTAATATTTGCTTATACGATTGGCTGTGTTAATAGAATTTGCTATAAAATAATCCACTCTTTGAGCAGCACAATAATCCCATACTCTAAGTTTGTTAATAATTATTGGCATAAAAAATCTAGCCAAAAAATTAAATATTCCAAATTCAAGTCTATTAAAATATTCATGATAATGACTCCAAAAATAACGAGTAGGAGTATGACAATAACAAATATGAATTGTTTCTGGTTTTGTAATAACTCATTTTGATTCTGCACTACTAGAAGAAATAACTAAATCATATTCGTTTAAATCAAAATTTTCAAAAGCCATTGGCCTTAAAAATGGTATTATTTTATGTAATTTATTTAAAATTGGTATTTTTTGAAGAAAAGATGTAGTGATTTTTTTTCAAGCAAAAACAGGATTTTTTTGTTGCAAAAAAACAGAGGTAAAAATATCTGCATTAGGAAATAAATCTAATATATCTATAACAACTTTTTCTGCTCATCAAATATCTTTTATCCAATCAGCCACAATAGCTACTTTTATTTTGTTTAAATCTATCATAAAATGATTTAAATTATACTTAATAAGAATTGTTTTTCGATTTATTTTATTTTAAATTAGATTAAGTCTCGCTACAGTGAGATCGTCAAATAATTTTCTTCAAGTATAATCAATCTCTTAAACTTTGCAAATCTATCCATTTTTTTGCTTTAAAAATAATTTTATGATAAAATAATATAGTTAATTTTAATTATAAAAAATGAGCTCAATTGAAGTTTGACATAAAGAAAATTTACCTAAAAATAATCCTGAAACAAGAGGAAAAGTAATTAAAGATACAAAAACAGAAATAGTAAAATTAGGCGCTAGAGGTGAATTAGAAGAATTAAAAAAGAAAAATTCAAGTGAAATGCAAAAATTAAATCCAACTGAACGTCATTTTTGTATAATGATGAAATTTATAGATGATTATAAATCTATGCAAGACGCATATAATAAAGTAATAAAGGAATGAAATATTTTATATTCAGTTTTAGAAAAAGTGACACCATGAAAAACAACAAAACAAAATCTTATAGATTCTCAAGAAAAAAATAGAAAAAGACTAGAAGATAGATATAAAATTTTTAAACAATACTGTAGTACAAAAGATATTAAATTAACACCAGAAGAAAATGAACAATATGAGTTAATTAAAAAAGATGCAGATGAATTATTTGGTTTAAAATTAGAAGATTTATCTGTATTAGAAAGTTTACAAAATACAGGAAAAATGATTTATAAATGAGTAGAAAAATGAATTAAAAAATGAGTAGAAAAAGTACAAGATGTATCTAATACAATAATAGATCAAGTAAAATTACCAAAATCTATAACAAATGTCATAAATAAAACTTCTAATTTAGCTTGAGAAATTCTCTATCCTAATTGAAAAGAATCAAAAGATTCTAAATGAAATATTATTATAGAATATTTTAATCATAAAGATTGATTAATTAAAGAAATTCAATATACCAATTGAACTAAAGAATATTTTTATACTAATCAAAAAGATTCTTTAACAAAAATAATTAAATATAATAATTGAACTAGTGAATATTTTTACTCTAATTGAAAAGATTCTTTAACAAAAATAACTAAACATGAGAATTGAACTATTGAATATTTTTATAACAATCGAATAGATTGATTAATAAAAACAATTAAATATAATAATTGATCTATTGAATATTTTTATAAAAACTGAAATAAAAAATTAATTAATTCTTTGAAGCCAGAATCTCAAAAATGAGAATTAAAATCTCAAAAACAAAAACATGAGAAGCAAAAAAGAAAAACAGATGATCCTATTTTATGATTAATACCAGAAATTAATAAATGAGAATACGCAATATTAAATAATTCATTATGATATAATGAAAAAATTAAAATTAGCAGAATTAATAAAGAATGAAAAAGGGCTTATGAAATTTCGTTTTGAGATCAAAAGAATTCTGATATATGCAAAACACCAGAAGAAACAAAAAATGTTTTATTATTTGCACAAAAAATGTGAAAATTATGACTTTGATTTTTATTGCCATATATACAAAATAATCAATTTAAAGAATATATTAATAAAAATTTAATAAAATTAGGTAAATCAGAGACTTTTGATTATAAAAATAAAATAGAAGATAAAGAGTATATTGAATTTTTAAAAATAATATGATGAGCTTTAATGAAAGAATATTTTCAAGGTAAAGACAATATAGAAAAAGCTTTCACCAATTTTTCACAACAAAATAAAAACAAAACAATCAAGACGGTTATTGAAGAAAAATGTAAACCAAAAACGCTAGATAATTATATTAGACAAAAATTTATAAATTAAATAAATAAATATTTTTTAATTAAAATATATACTCAACTAAGGGCAAAAATACTAATTCATATTCAAGATAAAATTATATCATTATTAGATAATCCTATTTTTTCTTTTAAGACAGTTTTTATATTTTTTGGCTGTTCTTTTTTTACTTCTTTTGTTTCATTATTACTTTTATTTTCAAAACCAAAGCTAGTTGGAATAATTTTATTTATTGTATTTAATGGTATATTTAAAGATTTTTTATTTTTACTAATTATAATATTTTCAACAAAAACAAAAAATTCTTTTGTATCTAATAAGTTATTATTTAAATCTAAAATTTGTAATAAAACATCATAATTTCATAATTCATAAATAATAGAGTTTGGATTGAATCAAATAAAATTCTTGCCATTTCAAAAATCCCATAAATAAATTAATGATTTTTTTTGTTTATCTCATTTAATTCAAAAATTAATAGAACATTGTTTTTTTGTGTTGCAATAAATTTTATTTCACTCAATTTTTTTATCACTTCATATTTTTCATTGTACAAAAATTTCAAAATTATATTTTTCTTCCATATTAATTTCTTCATCTAATTCTTTTTCATTTTCTATTATTAAATTATGGTTATCATTATTTTTATTATTATCTTTTTTTTCTTTCATATCATCATTGTCCTGGTTTTTAGTAATTTTTTGTGTAGAATTTGTCTGAGATCATATAATTTGAATTATAAAATAATCTGAATATTCATTTCATTTTTCATCAATTATTTTTAATATTATTTCATATTCTCAAATTTCATAATAAATAGCTTTTGGATTAAATACTTCTTCTTTGATACCATTTCAAAAATCCCAAAAATATTTAATATTGGAATTTTCATTTTTAAATGCTATAAAATTTAAACTACATTTTTCTTTTGTCGTGCAAATTATATTTTTTCACTCAATTTTTTTGGTTGTTCAATTTATTGATCATTGCAATATTATTTGAGCTTTTGGTATACTTGTAATTTCAGTATTATTTATAATATTATTTGCTTCAGTAGTAGTGCTGTTATTGTCCGGATTAGATATGTAAGTGACATTATTAGTTGTGGATGATTGTGAAGAATTATCATTTGCAATTGTAATTATTTTTTCTTTAAAATTAGATTCGTTTCATTTTTCAAAAATTTTTAAATTAATATCGAATACTCAAATTCAATAATGTACATATCAAGGATTGCAACTATTTTGAGTACTAGTAGAAGAAAAAGTGCCTCATGTAAAACTCCATAAACAAGAATATAATGCTCCTGAAAAATTTGTAAAACTTTCTTCAGCAGAAAGATTTATTATACAATCTTTTTTTAAACATTTATAATTTGAGTCTAATCAACTTTGAATAGAAATAATTGGCTCAGGTATATGTATAAAATTTTCTAAACTTACATTTTTATTACTAAAATCATTGTAAATTATAATTTCTTTTTGTATAAAATTTAAAGAATTATTTTTATCTAAAATTTTAAAATTTACATTAAATATTCATGTTCAAAATGTTATCGTATTTGGATTACATTCATTCTCTTCTCATGTTATAAATCAAGATCAAAAAGAAAATTCACATAAATAATTATTTTTTATATAATTTCATGTAAAAGAATTTTCTAAATTAAAATTTATTTTACATTCATTTTTAGAATTATCACAATAATATTCATTTAATGTTCAATTTTTTAATATAATATAACTTGGACTTTGAAATGTTAAAATAATTTCTGGTAAACTCAATAATCAAGTTTGGTAAATAATTTCATTATTATTTTCTCAAGATCAATTATTTTCTTCATAATCTTCAATATATCATGATCAAGTAAATAATTCTTCTTCTATATCGGTATTAAAAATAAAACTGCCTGTAAAAAAATCAATTATTGATCATGAATTTTCTATCAAATTTACCTGATAAAAATAAGTTAAATTTTGTATTATATTTTCAAAATAAAATTGAGAATTAATTAAATTTCATGTAAAATAATTGCCAGTTAAAGAAAAAATATTTTCTCATGTACCATAAAAAATACCTGCATTTAAATTTACATTTCAACTAAAATTTACTCAAGTTAAAAATATTTCATTAATAGAAGTATTTATAATGCTTCATGTAGATAAAAAAAATCATGTTAAATAATTTATATTATCTTCTAATAAAACTCACGAATTAAAAGATATAGGATCTTCTTCTACAATAGATCATGAATTATTATTTTCAACCAAAACAGATCACGAATTTTCTATTTCTTCTTCTAAAACCAAATTTTCTTGATTTATTATGGTAATTGTTTTTTCTTTAAAATTGGTTTCGTTTTCTTTTTCTAAAATTTTAAAATTTACATTAAATATTCATGTTCAAAATGTTATTGTGTTTGGATTACATTTATTTTCTTCTCAAGTAATAAATCAAAAATTATTTACACATAAATATTTTGATTTTGTGAGTCAAGAAAAAGAATTTTCTAAATTAAAATTTATTTTACAATCTAATTGTGTACAACCAAATTCATTTAAATCTAAATTTTGATTAAATAAATACGTAGGTTGTTGAAAAGAAAAAATAATAGGAGGTATTTCTATGCTTAAACAAATTTCTGTGAATATAAAAAAATTTATTATTGCACATAATATCAAAAACATTTTTTTCATTTTAAAATAAATTAAAAATAAACACTTATGATTATTTTGATTTTTAAAAGAAAAAAACTGAAAAATTAAAGAAAAAATAATTAACCTTTTTTTATTATTTCTTTCTTTTTTTTTGATATCTCAAAAATTCATATATAATAGAGCTAATAGCTGATAGCTAATCAAAGTAAATTAAAATAAATTAAGAGAATTGTTTTAATTTCTGAAAGAGAATCTACTCATTCCTGTAAAGGTTAACTAATTCGGTAACGATTTTTTCAAAAATTCAATAGGAGTTAATCATTCTAAAGAAGAATGAGATCTATGATTATTAAAATAATAAAAAATTCTTAATAAATTATCCTCTAATTTTACTTTCTAATATTTTTAACATGAATAACATAAATTATTACAAATCTTGTCATTGTAAATCTAGATATCTTAAAAAAATGATTAGGATCTGAAAGTGGCAGGATTTTAGATTCTAAAAAATCAAAACGAAAGTTTTGATTTTTTTCTTGCAAAAATGCTAAAAAATTTATAATAAATTTAAATTTAAAATGTAATATGTAAAAACATGACTACAATTAAAGATAATACAATTTCTATAAATAGAGATACTTTAGAAGAATATTCAACTTTTATAGATTTAGTATCTCATGAAAGAGATAAAATTTTTTTAAATTATATTGAATCAGATTCTTATGATGATTTAATAAATTATCTTGATAACTAAAAAATTATGAAGATAATTTTAACAGATTCATTTAAGAAAAAATATAAAAATTTATCTATTTTAGAACAAAAAACATTCAAAGAAAAATTAGATTTATTGTTAAAATATTGATTAGATTATTCATCTTTAAGAATTCATAAATTGAATTGAAAATTGGATTTTGTTTTTTCTTTAAGTTTAAATATGAATTTTAGAGCCTTATTTTACAAAAGCAAAAAAGATAGTGATATTACATTAGAATTTTTCTCAATTTGAAATCATGATATTTATAGAAAATAATTTTTTAAAATCAAAAAGTAAAAAAATAGAACATTAAATTTTGAGTTTTTTCTATAAACATACTTCATTTTTAACCATAAAATAAATACTTTCATATTATAATCGTTTTTTTTTTTTTTGATATCTCAAATATTTAGCTATAATAATTTAGCTAATAGCTAATTAAAGTAAATTAAAATAAATTAAGAGAATTGTTTTAATTTTTGAAAGAGAATTCATTCATTCCAAACCCATCCCCAACACTTCCCTTTTTAAAGGGAATGGAACAAAAAACATTCTCTCCCCTTTCCCTATTCTTAGGGAAAGGGGCAGGGGGATAGGGTAAAAAAAATCAATTATCCTCTAATTTTACTTTCTAATCATATATCAATATGAAACAAACAATATTTTATCCTCGTACAGATAAGGCATTGCCTTATCTCAACAGTCATCAATATATCAATAGAT
>CAYRGR010000001.1:14169-36601 GCA_964423755.1 uncultured Candidatus Peribacteria bacterium | reverse complement strand
GCTCTAACTAAATTAGTATTGTCATAAAGTGCTTGACCTTGTATTTCTCTTGCGTTTTTACCTGCTTCAATTCCACTTCTTATATCGTTTATTGCTACTAATGTGTTTCTCATTTTACCGCCTAATTATATTTTAATAATAATTTGTTTACAATTGGAGTTAAATTTTTGTTTGTATTAGTTAATAATACTAATTCAAAATTGAATAAGTTATTGTCGATATTAAGTAATTGCAATTTACCCTCTAACTCGGTTAAATAATTGCTTTCTGTTTTACTATTGCTTGTTTTCCATATCCCACCGTCGAACCATTTCCAAGTTGTGCCGCCGTCAATCGTTATTCTTATTTTTACATAATCTAAATTTTGTCCCTCAATATTAATATATTCTAAACTTTCTAAATCTGTTAATTCAGTTGATAATGCTTTTTTTATTGTTGGAGTTGTATCGTCATATTTACTTTCTAAATATACATTCAAATTTTTAAAATCTCTTTCATAATCTAATTTGGAAAAAGCTATATTTTTACAAGCTAAAGCAGACAAATTATTTTCAGAATATGAACCAATATAAAAGAATGGTGAAGTTAAATAAATGTTTTCCTCTTGTTTTGTTGCATAATTACTTGAATTTTTTAAAACAATTATTTTTTCTTCTGTAACTAAAACTAAATTATTATTTTCAATAAAATCGCAAGAAATAAAATTTAATCCTGTTAATGTGCTACCATCTTCTAAAATTTTTGTAAAAACTACATTGTCAAAATCTTCATCGTCTGTAATACTAAATATTTCAATTTTGTTATCTGCTGAAATATTTACAAATCTATTTTCATAAATTTTTATATAATTAAAATCGTTTGTTGCTCCTATTTGAGCTTTTGTTTGTTCTTTTAAAAAAGCTGTATATTTACTTTTTATTATTTTTGTAGTTGTAAAAAGATAAAATTCGTCATCATTTTTTTTATGAACAACATTTATAATGTTCTCGTCTGAAGTAGTTCCAATAATTGCTGTTGAATTTTCAAAATTTGTTAATCTTGCTAAATCTATTGTTGCCTGAATTGATCTTCTTAAAACATTATTGTTATTTTTTTTATCAATTTTTAAAAATCTTAAATAACTTATTAAATTTGAAGTAGCTCCACTTACTCCAGTTGAAATTACAACAATTTCTTTATTTTCAAGATCAATATTTATTTTTACAACTCTTGTTCCATTTGTTACTGTTCCAGTATATTCATAAATATAAGCTTCTGTTTCACTCAAAAAAGTTGCTTTTGTTCCAAAAACTGAACCTTTACAAAATTCATTTGCGTGACCTGAAAAAAAAGCTTCTGTTTCTTTATTAAATACAAAATATCGATATTGACTTTTTCCAAAAATTAATTTTTCATTTTTTATTAAAAAATCAAATTTGTATAAAGAAGAATCTCCAGACGCTAAAATATTTGAATCAGGTATTATTATAGTTTTTTCAAAAGTCAAAACATTATATTTTATTATATTTATTTTAATATTTGGTGCTTCATAAAAAACATAAGGTATATAAAAATAAGGATCACCATCATAATATTTTAATTTTGCACTTGCGAACTCAATCCCTTCATCATAAATAAAATCTGTTGAAGTTTCAAAAGGTATCGATAAAATACCTTCTGGTGTAAAATCATAATTTATAATAACACTTTCTAAATGTTTTGTTTCGTCATAAAGTGCTTCAAAACTATACTCGAATAGTTGTTCTTCGTCATATTTATTAGATATATTCAATTCTTTTTTATTTAAGCATTTATAAAAAATACTGTCATTTGAATTGTTTGTATTCCCAAAAGGTCTAACTACAATTTTTATATATTCTTCATTTTCTAAAACTGCTCCGTTTTCTTTTAATGTAAATTGTTTTAAACTTTCACTATAATTTAAAAATGGCATTGCTATTTTTTGATTGTTTACATTCATCTGTTGTGAAGTAAAATCTATTTTTACAAGTAACCCTGTTAACTGTAATTTCTCTGCTAAATAGCTTTTATCGCTTTTTAATTCATAATATTCAGGCGTAAAACTAATTATAACTCCACCTTTTACGCCCTCAATTTTTGTCATATTTTCAAAAGTATCAGCTTGATTATATGAATATCTTACTTCACAATTACCAATTTTTATTTCTTCTATAAACATTTTATGCCTCTTGCTCTACAAATTTTAGAAATTTTGAACCTACATTTGAACCTGCTATTTTATTTATTCTTTTACTTTTTATTTCATCACTTATTTTATATTTCTTTGTATTATAAGTTACTTCTTTCCCTTGCAATGCCCAATTTAAAAAAGTTTCTGCATTTGTTTTTTCTGTTGAATCTAAAACAAAAAAAGTAAATTCAATTGTTTTTTCAATATTGATCAAATTTACATCTTTTATATTTGAACCTTTTACTTTACTTTCAACTCTATCATAAGTTTCATCTGCGTAAAATCCTGTTGTTTTTCCGAAAGTAATGCTTGAACTTGTATCGTATGTTATTGTAATACTCATTTTATTCGCTCCAACCAGCTGGTTTTATTTTATTACCGTTTTCGTCTTCTACCTCATCGTTTTCATCTGTCCAAAATAATAAAGTTGCTCTTTCTTCATCTGTTGCAGTTGCATAAGTAACCTCATCACCGCCCCAAACTGTTGCATAACCTGTGTATTGAGTATCAAAAAGCGTAAAACTTACTTCATTATTCTCATAATTCTTTTCTTTTTTTATAATTTCCATTAGAGCTGTTGTTTTTTTATTGCCTGTTTGAAAATTAGGTATATTATCACTATCAAAAACAACTACATCACCAACTTCAAGATAATTATATTTGCTAAATGTTCTTATTGTGATTTCTGGTGTTGGATTAGAAAAACGGCTAAAAATTCTATCAACTAAACTTTCTACAACTACATCACCACTTAAAGAACTTCTTAAAACTTTACTTTCTATTGTTAATATTGGGAAATCACCATATTTAAAAAAACTTGCATTATCACGATATAAAATTTTTTTTGCATATTCATTACTACTTTCATCAAAATCATATTTTAAATAAATTTGATTAATAATTTTGTCTGCATTTGTTTTATATTTTGGTAAACCTATTATATTATTTGTAGTTGAATTATTATCAAAAAAAGTAACTAAATCGTTTGTTTTAGATGGCTGTTTTGTTAATGATAACTTTAAATGACCCTCATTGTCAATAAAAAGAAAAATTTGTAATAATTTAAAAAATTCTGTTTCATAAAATTTTTTTGCGTCTTTAACAATTTCTTTTACAAAATACTTTATATCAATGCCGCTAAAATAATCTGTTTTTATTTCTGTAAATGTTCTATCATCGTAATCATAATAATCTAACCCAGTTGAAATAAAGTTAGTATAAGATATTAAACCAAGCTCAATTTCCATGCAATAAAGTAAAAAATCAATAATATTACCTTGTATATAAAAATCATCTAAATTATATATTATTATACTTTCAGAATTTGGCTCGTCTCCGCTTGGAAATTGTCCAGTAATTCTTATTTGATTATCTAAAATTTGTTCGTCAATATAATAAAAATTGCCGTTTAATGTCCCAGAAGTTATTTTAATGATCTTGCCTTGCAATGTGCTATTTGAAAAATCTAAGTTTAAATCAACTGTTGTTCCGTCTATTACATTACTTGTAATGTTTCCTGTTTCTATTGTTGTTAATGTAGGTGAAACAACTTCTAAACTATAAAAATCAATTAACGCTTTATTGCTCCTATACAAATAATTAAAATCTGCAAATAATGGATTTTTTAATTTTCTTAATCTATCGCCAATCGCATAAAAATAACTAATGCTTTCAATATTATATTGATATTCTAATATTTTTCCTTCATAAATAGTTATAAAATCAGCATAAGCAAGTCCTTTAAAACCTTGTTTTATTCTAATTTCTTTGTTTAAAACTGAATTATCGGTCATAAATTGAGTAACATAATTTTGAAAATCTTGCAGTAATATTTCCATTTCCGAAATAGTATTTTGTTTATTTATAACATCTATTTCATCACTTATAGATTTTGGAAGTGAAAAAAAATAAGGTTTTACTGTTTTGCCGGAAATTGTTAAACTGCTATCATTTGAAAAAACAATATCAATGCCTAATATTTCAAAAGTAAATATATATTTCTTATAAGTTAAATTATTAAAAGCTGTATAATTAGCATTTAAAGTTTGCATTACTCATTCCTCACTATAACATCTCTAATTCTATTATCTTTACTAATTTGATTAGCAACATATCGCCCAATCTCTTTGCCGTCAACTCCAACAACTCCGCCTTGAAAAACAACTGTTAAATTTGTGCCTACTTCTTTTTCTTTTATCATTTGCTCCCTAACTTCTCTTGTAGCTGTTGTTCCTGCACCTTCTCCACCACCAGTATTTGCCGAACTTAATCCAAATGTCGCATTAACTGCACCTGCTCCAAGTCCTGCAATTACTGCTGTTTTTGCATACATTGCACTAGCTTCAAATTTCTCTTTTCTTTGTAAAGGATTAAACAAACCTTCTGCAAATGAAAATAAACTTAAAACACTTGATTGAGTTGCAATAGAAATTAATCTTGCTTTTGTTTCTTGTGCTAATATTTTGAAGTATTCGCCTAAACTTGCTTTTCCATTTTCAACTAAACTTGTTATTGCATATTCATTTGCATTTGTAAAAGCTTGTAAAGATAAAAGCACATTTTCACTTTTTGACTTGATATTTTCGTCCATACGCTCTAAAAGTAATTCTACTGCTGTTTTTGGCAGTTTTTCTTTTTTTTTTGATAACTCTTCAAGCATTTGCCCTTGTTTTTCTAAAAATAAAGATCGTATTTTTTCTTCGCTTTCTCCAATTATATTAAATTTTTTTATTGCTTCTTCCATTTCAAATTGATTTTGTGCAATTATTCTATCTTTTTCATTTTTAATTAATTGTATTTCAAAACCTTTTATAAAATTAGTATAATCAACCGATAAATCTTTTTTTCTTTGATTTAATTGTATCAATTGTTGATCTTGTATTATTTGTTCTTCTTTTGCTTTGTTTTGTTTTATTATTTCTCTTGTATTTTCAATTTCTGTTTTAACCTTTTCTAAATTTGCTCTTTTGTCGCTTTCTTTTTGTTTAGTTATTAAATTTTGCAATGCCAACTCTTGTTTTGGAATATTTGCAACTTCATTTTGCAATTTCACTAATGTTTGCAAATCCCATATTTGAGCTTGTGATAATCCACTTCTTACTTTTTCATTTTCTAAAATTTTTTCAGCATTTCTTAAATAAACATCACCCATAGTTTTTGAGATATTATTAGAACTTTCCATTAATTGTTTTTCTGCTAAAACTCTTCTTTCGGACAAATCAGTTAATTTTTTTTGAATTTGTAAAACTTCTGCATTTGTTGCGTCTTTTTTATTTTGTTCTTGAATAAAAACTAAATCTTTTACTATTTTAGCAAAATAATTTGAAGTTTCTTTTGCATAAGGAACAATATCGTTAAATAAATTTCTACCTAGTGTTTTTATACCAATATTTATTGCATTTAAATTTTCTGCCAAAGTTGAAAAATCTTGAATACCACTTTTATATACTTTTTCTCTTAACTCGCTTACTACTGCCAATTCAAAAGCTTGATTTCTTTCGCTTTCTGTTAATTGATCAACTGTTTTTTTTAATACTCTAGCTTGAATATTTAAAGCTTTTTCTTGATCAATTGTTATTCCTAAATTATCAATAATTAGTTTTGATTGTCTTGAAAGCCCTAAAGTTAAGCTGTCAAAAAAGTAATTTACATCTTGCCCCATCGTGAAAGCTTGTTTTCTTGCTAATTCTAATAATTCAGCTGTGCTTGTTTGTAAATTAAATTGATCTGCTATTATTGTTTTATTAATTAATTCTATATCATCAATCGCATAATTACTTGCTTGTCTTAAATTTTCAAGCATTTCTTGCGAACTTGCTCCAATCCTTTTAGCATAATTATCAAAAACACGCATTGAATTTTGTAATTTTTCTGTATCAAATAAAATATTTTTAGCAATATCATAAAGTTTCATCGAACCAAAAGCCGTTGCAATGCCTAAACCTATGTTTTTTAATGTCCCTGTTATTCCATTAAGTTTATTATTTATACCCTCAATTTCTTTATAACTCGATGAATCTATTTGAAAATCGTATATTAAAGTTTCTCTTGTTTCAGCCATTTTATTTTCCTTTTAAAAAACTATAAACATAATGTGGGAAACCAACTTTTCTTTCTTTATCGTTATACATTACTATTTCTAAGTCACTAACATAATTAAGTTTTGAATCTCTGTTTTGTGTTGTTTGAAAATCATGTAAAATTAATTTATTATAGTTAAGTCTTGATTGTGTTCTCATTGTCCCTACAAAAAGCCAATTTATTATAGTAATATGAGTTTTTCTCAACTTTTTGTATGAAATATTAAAACATCTCATAATCTCAAAAAGTTTGAAATCAAAATCAAAAAAATCTTTGATCTCTCTTCCAAACTTTTTTTTTTTTTTATTTGTTATTTTTGAATTTTTTTTTTATACTCGCTATATAATTGCATAGCTGTATCTTTCAAGTTTGTTTCAAATGCCTTATCATAATTTTCTTTTTCTAATATATCAAAATCTAAAATTTTATAAAGTATTTCTTTTTCTTGTTTCATTATACTAAAAATTTCTTGTTTTTCCTCTTCTGTTATCTTTTCTTTTAGTTTATTCATAATAATTATAAGATTTTTTCTTTTCAAATAATTATCGTCGTTTATCATTCCTAAAAAATCATTTAAAATAGCCCATAAATCAAATGCACTTATTGTATCAGCTATTTCTTTTTTAATATCAGAACTTTCTTTTAATAATTCTCTCATTTCTTTTTCTATTTCAACAATGTTTATTTCTTCTTTATTTTCTAAATTTGATATTTTTTCTCTTATTGAAATATATTTATTAAAAAAAATAGTCAAAAATTCTAAAGTAAATCTGCTTTTTTTAAAATAATAAATTTTTTCTTCATTAGTCTTTTCATCATAAACATTTAGAAAAGGTAAATCTACCTTTTCGACTTTTCTGCCGTCGATTGAATATAATCCATTTCTAAAATCCAACATCTTTTTCACCTCCATCTTTTTCACCTCTTTTTTTATTTTTAAAGTGCAAAATTGAGAAAAAACTCAAAATCGCACTTTTATTTTTATTTTTTATACATCTAAAACATCTTTTCTAATTCTAATTGATCCATTCGTGCCTTTGTAAACTTGTATTTGTGCCTCAAACATTTCTTCTTCACCAACTTTAAAAACTCGAACGCTTGGACCTTTGTTAATTCCATATTCAACAACTAGATCATTTTTATTGTCAGCCGCTCCAATTGGTCTAAAAATAAATTTTTTGAAATAAGTTGATAATTTTGTTCCAATGTCGGCAGGAACTAATTCAGAACCATTATCTTTCATTACTCCGCTTGTTAATAGTTTATATAAAGCAGTATTCGTTTTGTTTGCTACAAAATTAACAGTTGCATTAATTTTTGTAATAACAGAATCTTGAACTATTGCACTCTCATCATTTTCCAAATCAAAATATTCAGCCGCCACTTCTCCACTTACTCCGCCTTTTGTTTTGAACTCTGTCATCGCTTCCCATGCCGCACCAACTGCACCATATTTGCAAGTGCATAAACCAATTTTAAAACTTTCCATAATTATACCTCTCTATTTATTTTTTGTAAAAATATTCTAATATCAAATAATATTTGCCAGTTTTTTTCACCAATTTCTTTAAAAGGCAAACTTGGGTTTGATAAAGGATAAAATTGTCCAATTATCCAATCTTTATAATTTATTTCAAAATGTTTTTTGCAATATTCGTAAAGTGTGTCAGCAATATCGCAAATATTATTATAATTACTATCAAAAATAAAAACTTGTGCCGTAAATTCAAAATGAGTAATAGAATCATTTGAACCAGTATCAGCGGCATATATTAAAACACCTATTTCATCGGTATCAATGTTATTTCTAAAGAATTTTTTATTAATATCTTTATGAATATTTTGCAAATTCAACCATTCTATAAATATTTTATAACCCTCTAATAACATTATTTAACTTCCTATTAACTAACTTTTTAAATCTTTCATTTAATTTTTTTTGCATTTCTTCAACTGCATTTTTTACAAAATTTCTTGCTTTCAGTCCGTTTTGATTTATTCCACCTTTATAAATAGCCCAAGCAATTGATTTTGCTTCATTTGTTATTCCGTATCTGTCAATAACTTCTTTTTTATTTGTTTTAATATTAGTTGTTTGTTTTTTTCTTGATCTACCTTTTAATATTTTATCTTGAACCCATAAAGCAAGATTATATTCAATAACATTTTGACCCATTTTATGACCTTTTTTAGTTCCATGCTCCATAGCATTAGCATATCTCGCACTATACCCACCAAAAAGTATTTTACCTTTTATCATATCTTTAGTCACTGTTTCAATTATATGTCTTCCACTTCTTTTTAAAACTCCTTTCCAAAATGGAGCATTTTTTTTTGCTTTATCAACTAATGGAATAATAATCGAGTTTTCAATTTGTCTTTCAAAATCGTTGTCAATAGTAAAAAACTTCTTTTGTTGTTCAATTATTTTAGCTTTAAAATTATTTGCATTTACTTTTAACATTACTCTTCATTTTCCATTAATTCTATTATTATATAGTATTTATTTGAATCATCAATACTAATTATTTTATATTCAATATCTTTTACAATAATTTTGTCTTTTAAACTAATTTCAATATCTTCAAATATTATTAGTTCTTTATTTTCAAATTGTTTTAATTGACCATTATCCCAAGAACGACCTTTATTTATTTCAAATTTTGCTTCTTTTGTTAATATTTTTTTTTCTTCGTATATTTTATTATTATCAATATCATTATTAATATATTTTTTATAATAAACTTCAACACTTTCTTTATAATTCCCAATCATTATTTTATCTCGCTAACATTATTAATAATTTTAAAACATTTTAAAGCTGTTTTGTTGCTAAAATTATATATAGCAATATCTTTTAAGTTTTCATCTGTTGTAAATTGTTTTGATATATCGTTAAAATGTTCTATCCAACATCTAAATTGAACATCTCTATAATTAGTATTAATTAAACTTTTACCTTGCATATCTAAGCCCCAAAATACTATTTTTTTAAATCCTTTTTTAAGTGCTAAAGATAAAGCAGTAATTGAAGTTGTATATCCTCTTGTTAATAAATTATCATTTTTATATCTTAATGTTTTTACATCAACAATATATTTTTCTTCTCCAAAATGATTTTTAAAAGGTATAAAAGGATATTCATATTCTTCAATTTTGTTTTCTGTATTTCTTATATTTTCAAAATCTTTTTCTAAACTGTCAAAAACATTTGAAAAACTTACTAATTTATAGTTTAATTTTTCGTTAAAAAATTTTTCTTTTAAATAATATTCAAAAATAATCTTATCAATAAAAATTAAATAATCACTTTCTTTTTTTTGTAATTGATCAAATAAAAAAGCCGATTTATTAATAAAAATACAAGGATTATTATTAATAAAATCAATATTTTCTTGATTATTTAAAGTATCTTTTAAACTTTCTCCACCACAAATTATATTTACTAACATTATTTTTCTTTCTCGCTTATATTTATTAATTCTTGAACTACATCAGCTTCTTTTTTATATTTTAAAGCTAAATTAATAATTGTCTTCTCATCAACTCCAAAATCTAAAGAATAACCTTGAACATCAAAAAGATGAGTTGTGCAATTGCAATTTGGACCAGCTAAATGTGATCCTTTTTTATTTCTTGCCTCTTGCCATGTTTCAAAGCCTTCGGTTGCTCCACCTAAACTTAAAATGCTATCTGAATAAGATAAACAATATGAGCAAGTTCTTTCACCGTTATTATCTACAACTATTAAATCAAGTCCATTTTCTATTAATTTATTGTGATAAATAGTTTCTTGAACATCTCTTAATTTTGTTCTTGTTATCATTTCAGCATATCTGTCACCTTGCCATTTTCTACCTGCATTATCAATAAATGCAAAATCTGCTTTTTCAGCAAATTTATCAACTGTTTCTTTATATATTTTGGAATATCCCTCGCCTTTTATACTTGCTTTTGCAAATGCCTCTTGAGCTGTATTTCTTATAAATCTTTTAGTTTGTGATCCTATTTGTTTTGTTCTTAATGCTAAATCTTCTAAAGTTTCATTAAAAATTAAATTGCTCAATCTTTTATCTAAATTATTTAAATTTATATCTGACATATTTTTGTAATATGAACTATTTTTTATATCATTTAAAGCCCTTTTTAAACCAACTACTATACTTTGTTCAAATTCCTTTTCAAAGAACTTTTTAGAACTATTATTTACATTTTTAAGTAATTTATTTTCAAGTTCATCTAAAATTCTAACTGTATCGGCTTTTGAGTTTAAATTAAATGCTACTTCTCTAGCTAATTGATCATATAATTCTTTTCTTGCTTTTTTAATTATGTTTGAAAATTCATTAGCTTGTTTTTCAAAACTTGCTAAAAATTTTGTTTTCTTTTTTACTTTTATATTATTATTTTCATCAAGAAAAAAATCAAAAAAAGTTAATTTACTTGATAATTCTTCTAAATTTTTCTTATTCAAAATAAATTTCCTTTTCGCAAATAAAAATATCTTTATTATCTTTTATTAACCAAAATTCTATTTTATATTTAGCACTTTCAAGATTTGTTTCGTTATTTGTTAATTGCAAAAATAATAATTGATCATCACCATTTTCATCAACAATAATATCTTTTTTTATAATATCAAAATCAATCTCTTTTATTATAAAATACATACTTTCATTATTAACGGTATCTAAAATATATTCTGTTTTATCTTCAAATAATTGGAATTGTTTATTTATAAATGTTTTTTTTTTAAAATTTAATTCATCTATTTTTATTTGAAACATATCGCAACCTTAATTAATTATTCTGTTTTCTGTTCTAATATAATCACTTAAAAACATATAAGCACTATTTCCAAGCCATATTTTTGCATTGTCAACATTTTCTAAAGTTTCGCTTAATTTATTTGTATTATAAGATAAAATTCCATGTTCTCTTAACTCTAAACTTTTTTGTATTTTAAATCTATTTAAAAAAATGTGTAAAGCACATTCACAAATAGCTTTTTTAAACTTTTCCAAAAAAAATGAATCTTCACTCATGGCATTTAAAAGGAATTGTCTTTTATTTATTAATATTAAATTACTATTATTTGTTGTTTCATATTCATTATAATCATATTCAAATAAAAAATCAATATTGATCATTATTTTTTCAGCTTCTTTTATATGAATAATTTTTTCCTCTTTACTCATTTTTTCATATTTATTTTTATCAATATGAAAATCTTGAAAATACTCATCAAAATATGATAAATTTATAAAATCAAATGTATATTCTTTTTTATCCGACAATTTGATATAATCATCTATTGAAACAATTTTAAAATAATCTTTTTTTGTTGTTAATCCACTATTTTCTTCGTAAATCCATTTTATATAATAATCTAAATTTGATAATAAAGTAATATCAAAAACCGCATAATAAATTCCAGTATCTTTTTTATTTGCTAATGTTTTATTTACAACTTTCGTATCATTAGAAAAGTTATATATTTCAAAAGAAACAAAAGAACTGTCTTTTAATTCTTTTTCTTTATCATAAATATATAATAATAAATCGATTTCAGTTAATATATAATCATTTCTAAATATCTTCATTTAAAACCTCAAAAAAGAGAGTTTTGACACTCTCTTTTATTTTATTATGCTAATAATGTATTTACTACAAATCCTGTTGAATCAACTATATCAAAACCACAAATTGTCGAACTTGCTATTTTAATTGTTACTGTGTCACCGCTAACCCAAGTTGTATTATTTTTCATTCTTATTTTTAATGTTGCAATTCCTGCAATAAATTCCGGTGTTGTATCTGCTAAAACTAATAAACTTTCGCCAACTCTTGAAGTTCCAACTGTAAAATTAACATTTGAACCCTCTAAAGATGATAAAATTTCTCTGTATTTATCATTCGAGTTTATTGTAGTTGCTTTTACTTTAAATTCAAATTCATAATAATCTTCTGTTTCATTATTTGTATTAATTGTTGCCGCACTTAAAGCTAATTCAGTTTGTGCTTTATATATTTTAATATTTTTATTTTGGATATTAGCTAAAGATTTGAAAAAAGTATTATTTTTATTAGAAAATTCGTTTATAAAACCGTTCATTTGTTTTTCCTCCTACTTTTTTTATATGAGTGAGTTTTTAACCTCACTCATATTTTTTTATTATATAGTTATATTTTCAAGTAGTGCTAATTTTTGTGGGTGTCCTAATTGAACAGACAAATGAGCGAATAATCTAAAAAGTTTTCCCGACTTATCAGTTGGAACATTTTGAATAACTAATTGCCCCCAATTTCCCTTAATATCTTGCGACATTAAAGCAACTGGTTTAATCATATCACTAGGATACATTAATATTGAACCTTCTTTTGAGTAAATTTTTAAAAATGGATTTGATATAATTCTAAATTCATAACCTGCAATAACTAAAGTTTCAAAATAAGAACCTGCTTTTTGCGATGTTCTCTCAGGCACTGCATACATTTTAAATAATTTATCTCTAACGCTTGGAGAACACATTAAATTCATAATTCCGTCCTCGTTTTCAGCAAAAGCAAAATTATCAGCTAAAGCAATAACCGCAGTTGTTAAATGATTTTCTAAAAGAGTTCCCGAAACATCTACTTTATTTCCTGCGTCAACATAGCCAAAAACGCCTTGCATTTGTGGAGCTGTATTAGACGGATCAGTTGGTTTTACTTCTGTTCCTAAAAGAATTGTTTTTTCTAAATCATCTTTTAAGTTTTCCATTTTATATTCTGTTTGTTCGGCTAAAATATCAAGTTGTTTGTCTGTTAAAACTCCTGTATTTACTGTTGGAACTGCTCCGGCTACTCTTTGTTGTCCTGCTGTTGCTTGTGCGTAATCTGAAATACCAAAAGTATAAGAATCAAAAATTTGAACTGTATTTGATTTTTGAACTTTATTTGTAAAATCCGGTGATTTAGCTGTTTGGAATTCTTTGTCTGCTGGAATTGTTGGGTTTCTTCTATCGTATGTGTTCCAACAAATCTCTAAACCGCCGCCTTTTACATTTTGTATACTTTCCGGCGTTGCAAAACCATTTAAAAACTTACCTTCGCCAGAATTTGTCAAACCGATTGAACTTAAAAAAGGTGTTAAAGAAGGTTTCTTTTTAAAAAGATCTCCACCTAATTGCGAAAAATTGTTTGTTAAAATAATTGTCATAATAATTACCTCTCTAATATTTTTTTATAAACTTGCAAATAAATTTTTTAATTTATCTTTTGTTGTCGTTTTGTCTTCTATATTTTTACCTAAATTGTTTGTATTAATATTTTTATCTATTCCAGTTGTTTTAGCTTGATTTTTCTTAAAAGCACTATGAGTATTAACCCAATTTTTAATATATTCTGTTGGAGTAATTAACCCATTTTCTGTAATTTTTAATTTTTCTTGTTTAAACTCAAGTTTATTATCAACTAATATAAACTCGTCTTTTAACATTGTTAAAGCAATTTTTAAATAGTCTTTTTCGCCTGTTAATGTATTTACTTCGTCATTTATACCGTTGCTCAACAAAATCGATTCTAACTTACTTGTTTTTACTTCATTTAAAAGATTTTGATAAATTTGGTCTTTTTCTGTTAATTTAGTATTGTAATTTTCTTCAATACTTTTTATTTTAGTTTCAATTTCATCATCAATCTTTTTTTCTTCTTTTTTAGTTGCATTTTTTTTTTCTTCAAGCAATTGTTTAAATTCATCGCTATTTTTATACTCTTCAATAGCTTTTTGTTTTGCTTTTGTTCTTTCTATTGCAAGTATTGCTTCAAGCTTTTTTTGTTGTGCTGGATTAAATTTTAAAGTCTGTTCATCTTGATTTATAGTCTCTTGTGTGTCATTTTGATTAGTTTCTTGACTGCCGATATTACTTATAGTGCTATCGTTTGCACTGCTAACATTATTGTTAGTTTCTGTTATCATAATTACTCCTCAATACATTTTTTTTATAATGTTTGTTATTTTTATAACAATTGTTATTTTACTAAATTTTATTCATTATTGTCAACACTATTTTCTTTATTTTTTAATTGCATAATATTTTCTAAGTTTAAATCCGTTATTTTTTGTTTGTCTATTTCAGCATTTATTTCGTCAATTTTGTTTATATCAATTTTTTTATAATATTTATTAACAAAATATTTTTTTAATATTTTTTCGGCTTCTAAACCAATTTGTAAATCAAAAATAAAATCTTTAAGTTGAATGTCATTTCCTAAATTTGCAAGATCAAAATCTTTGTTGTATTGTGCTGTTATTGTTTCAAAATAAGGTGCAATCTCTTTTATATATTTCCAAATTTCATTTTCAATTTCTTCTAAGAAACAAGCTAATTTTTCTAATTTTGTTCGTGTATCGCTAAAATCAAGCAATTTTTCGGTCGCTGTTTGTTGTGAAAAGTTTTGTTTTAATAAATAAGGAAACAAAACTTTAATAATCCTTTCCTCTTCTATTTTTATTTGTTTTTCAAATTCTTCAATGGCTTGAATCGGAGGCATAAGTCTCTGTGGCATAAATTTAGCATTTGCACTTATTTCAATAAATGAACCTGCTGTAATACTTTCATTTTTATTCATTTTGCCGCTAATCATAAGCGGTGAAAAATTTTGTTTGTATAATGTTTCTAATTTCGCACTATTCAAATTATAAATAATTCTTTGTTTTTCTGCTACATCATAAAAACAATCGTCTAAATTATACGCCAAAATAGGAATATCATTAAGATTATTATTAAAATCTTGATCTTTTTCAAAAGCTCCTAAACAATCGTTTGTTATAACTATATTTTTTTGTTTAGTCGGCTTAAATCTTGTAATCTTTGTTTTTTCATATAAATAAAATATTAAATAAGTTTCTGACGGTTCATAAACAGTTTCAGCAATCTCTTTTTCTTCAAAAAATAAAACTGAAGTTAATTGACCATATTTTTTTTTTACATTTACAACATTTTGGCGTTTTAATAGTTTTATAATAGGAAATTTCTTATCGCTTACAATGCTTTCATAATTAGGATATAAACCAATATCATTTGGATTATCGATCAAAATAAAACAACTTTCAAATAATAATAATTGTTGTAGTAATTCATTTCTAAACTCTTTTATATTATTATTTTCATTATCAAAATTTTTCAAAAACTCTTCTAAAAAATCAATTTCTTTTTCTTTTTTTAAAACTGGCTCAATACTAAAAATAAAGTTTTGATATTTTTGAATTCCCCATTTTAAATAATTATCAACATTACTTCGTTTCAATCGCTCATTATATTGTTTTAATGTTTCGCCTGTTGAAAACTTATATAAATTTTCTTTATTTTTATAAGTTTCATCATTTTTAAAACTTTGCTCTAAAAAAATATATTTTGCTAAATTTTCAAAATATTCTCTATCACAATATAATTTTTTTTCATTCATTTTTAAAACCTCTTAATATTCAAAATCATCTTGATATAATTGTTTATAAATATCGCTATATTCTATATTTTTTATGGCTTCAAAATTGCCTTTGTGCATTGCCCAATTTGCTAAAGCTCCAGCAATAACTTTGTCATCATGTTTATCGCCTTCAGCTTCATATTTAATTTTTCTTGTTTTAGTATATTTTATTTCAAAAGTATCGTGTTCGTCAAGCATTTCCTCAACTATAAAAAATTTATTATGTCTTAAATTCATTTGGTAACTGTTTATTAAATCAAATTTACTTTCGTTTGTTAACTTATAGCTTAAAACATTCAAACCATTCTCTTCTAACGCTTCAAATATTGGCTCTCCTACTCCTGTGCTATCAACTGCTACATAATGATTTTTAAAACTCTCTAAAGCTTGTGTAATTTTTCTTATTTGATATTTATAATCTATTTGATTAAATCTTTCATAAAAATACTCTGTAAAATCTTCACTTACACCATATAAAACTGTAAAATCGTTTACTTTCGCTAAATCTAAACCAAAATAAAAGTTTTTATTTGATTTAGTAACAAACTTCATTTCTTTAACAGCTTCTCTAATATTGTTAAATACGCCGAGTCCATCATCAAGAAAATCGGCATATATTTCTTGTTTTACGATCTGTTCTGGCAAAGAACTAATCAATATTTTAATGTCGTCAATTGAAATTAAAGGATTATCGTGAGTATTAAAATGAAAAAAATCCCATAATTCAGTCTCTTCTTTTGCTCTCTGCCAAATCTTGTAAAACCAATGTGCTTTACCTCTTGGAGTTCCAAAAAACCAAGCTCCACCACTATTATCAAGCAAAGTTGGCATAAGCAAATTATAAACTTCCTCTTTTAATAATCCACACTCTTCAAAAAGAATATAATCATATCCCGGACCAACTAAACTATCAGGATTATCACCGCTTTTAAAAAATATTGTGACATCTAAAAAAGGGAAATAAAACTTTTTATCGCTCTTATATTCTTTTACAAAACCTTTGCACTGCTTATTAAGTTGAGTATAAAAATGTATCATAAAGTAATGATAAGAGATCATCGATTGAGCATAAGTTGGAGAAACAAGCAATATGTTTCTTGCTTTTTTCGATAATACAAGATCAAGTCCTTTTTCTGTCGCTAAATGTGTCTTCCCGAATCTTCGTCCAGCTACAAAAATAACAAATCTTTTCAAAGAGCTTAATATTTTAAATTGAGCTTCGTGAAGTTTACTTTTTATATTAATGTTCATCTTTTTTTCTTATAACTTCTCTTGTTATATTTATGTTAATATTTTGATCATCATTAATTTCCTCTTGTTTTTCTGTTTGCTCTAAATATTGCTTTCCAAGCCATATTAACATTGAAACATTACCTGCAAGAGCAATTTCCATTTGCTTTCTTCTTAAACTAACTTTGCCTTTGCCTCTTTTTTGTTTGAAAAGTTCGGAAAAACTTAATTTATATTTCTTTTTTATTATTTCAGTCAAAGTTTTATCATCTATATCAAACCAACAGCAGATTTCCTCTTGTGTGCATTGTAACATACAAAGTTTTTCTAAGTCTTCAAAATCTTTTTTAGAAAATACTCGTCTTGGTCTTGCCATTATACCTCAAAAATATCAATATTAAATTTTTCTCCATTCAATTTAATATCAATCTCTTTTTTATTATCTTTGCAAAATTTAATGTATCTTTTAACAATTACATCGCAGTAATGTTCGTCAAGTTCAATTCCAAAGCATTTTCTTTTAGTTTCTTCACAAGCTATTAAAGTTGAACCTGAACCAAGAAAAGAATCAAAAACATTTTGACTTTTTAATGTTGAATTTAAAATACAATTAATTATTAATTCTACTGGTTTCATTGTTGGGTGTAATTTATTTTCTTTTCTTGGTATTTCCCAAACTGATTTTAAATATTTACCTTTCCCATAAAAATTATGTTTCTTTTTCCAACCATACAAAATTGGTTCGTGTTTATAATCATAATCTAATCTACCCATTGAAAAAACTGGTGCTTCTTTAACCCATATTAACTCGTGTTTTACTTGCCATTGTTCTTTTTCCATCATCATCATCATCATCATCATTTGACTACCACCTTGTGGCATAGTAATATAACAAGAACAGTCATTTTCTGCGACATTAAAAGCATTTTTAAAAACAGGTTTCCATATTTTTTCGCTTGTTTCTTCAATACTTAAATTATCATTTTTTATTTCAACATAATTATTAGATTTTAAAACTGTTTTTGCTTTTTCTGTATAATTTACCGAGTAAGGTGGATCAGTAAAAAACATATTAATTGTTTCGCCATTCATTAATTTTTCAACATCTTCTTCTTTAGTGCTATCACCACATAATAAACGATGTTCACCTAATTCCCATAAATAACCTTGTTTAGAATAAGGTTCTTCTTCAATAGTGCTTTCAATAATATCTTCAACAGCTTCTTCATTTTCAACATGTTCTTCATCAAACTTAATATCTTCAAAACCTGTAAACATATCATCAAGCCCTTCAAGCTCGATCTTTAATAATTCATTATCCCATTCAGCGAACTCACCAACTTTATTATCTGCTATTCTAAAAGCTTTTATTTGTTGTTCGTTAAGATCATCAGCAATTATACAAGGCACTTCTTTTAATTTAAGTTTTTTAGCCGCTTTTAATCGTGTGTGACCTGCAATTATCTCATTTTTAGAATCAACAATAATTGGCACTTTAAATCCATAATTTTTAATAGAACTTGCAACTTTATCAACTGCATTATCATTTTTTCTTGGATTATTTACATATGGAATTAACTCATCGACTTTTTTAAATATAATATTCATATTTATAACCTTTCTAATAAAAAAATAACATCTGTTATAATAATACAACAAATATAAAAAAAAGTCTAATGTTTAATAGAAATTTTTCATTTTTTCACAATACATAAAAAATAAAAATTTAATAAAAAAAATACCAACAAACCAAAAAAATACTCGCAGACAACTAAAAAAATATAATATTATCAACTATTTTAAAAATATAAAAAATATTTTTTAAATTTATTTGACAAAAAAATATTTTTTGTATATAATTATAATATAAGATAAAAAAAAGGAAATAAAAAGTTGAAAATGTTGAAAATGAATAACCTGTCGAAACGGGCAATGCCCGTCTTGCGTCGTGAGCTAACGCAACTGATGAGACAGCTCAAGTTCTTTGAAAATTAGGGTAAAATAAAGTTTGGCTTAGCTCCATAAGCCAAAAAAAATGTTGTGGGTTCATCTAAAACCCTCCGCAAGCAGTGCGAAACTGGCGGCGTAATTGCCGCACAAGGAGATAAAAATGGAAAAAAATTTAAAAAAAATAATAAATGTGCTTAAAACAGCACAAACAAAAAATTGGAGTTATTGTTCTCATCATATCCAAGCCCAAAGCACTTTTGTAGGTGCTTGGGAAATTATTAGAACAGATAATTATTTTATTATAGAAAAAAATGGAGTTCAAATTTGTGAACTTCGTTTTGATCAAGACAAAAATAATTTATATTGGCAAAATGGAGATATCCAAACTTTGCCAATTTATAAAATATGGCAATAAAATAACTGAAAACAATAAAAAAAAGACAAGTTAATTAATTTTGACTTGTCTTTTTTTGTTTTTTGGCGGTAAAAAATGGAGGTATAAAATGATAAAAGAAAGTGTTTTAATGACTCAAAAAAAATATAGAGAACTAAAAAAATACATTAGAATTTTTAAAGAACTATTTGAAAAAGAACTAATAGAAAAAACAAAATATAAAGATATGTGGCTAAAAACAAAAAAAGAAAACATATTACTAAAAGAACAAATAGAAAGACATAATAAAAATAATGGCACAAAGAATTTTGAAAGTTGGCATAAAGGGAATCCAAAATATAATAAAGGAGTTGAAAACCATGATTAAAAATTTAGTATTAGAATTAGCAGAATTTAGAAAAGTAAAAATCGGTGAAAAAGGAGAAAAAAGAAAAACACAAAAAGGCGAAGAATACAGATTACCGACTAAAATAGATTATTTCAAAATTTGCAAATTATCAAAAGGCAATGACGAAAATTATATAAAAGATGATGAAATTCATAAAAAAATTGGAGAAAAACCAAAAGAACTTGAAATTATGTTTATATATAACGATATTGATAAAATTTTTCCAACGAATTATGAATATTATGAATCTAAAAAATGTCTTTGTCGTGGAGACGGTGAAACGGCTTTAACTTTTGAAAATAAAGAAAAAAAATGTCCTTGTGAAAAATTAGAGCAAAACAAATGCAAAATCTCGGGTGTTTTAAATTTTATATTAAAAAATACTGATACAATTGGTGGTATAATGAAATTCAGAACACACGGCTTTAATAGTGTTAAAAATATTTTATCTTCATTATTATTTATTCAAAATTTAGCAAAAGGCCAATTAGCTTTTTTGCCTTTATTCTTAACTTTAGAGCCAAAGCAAACTGAAAAAGGTTTAATACAAATGGCTAATATACTTTATAAAGGTTCTACAAATGATTTATTTAATAAAGTTTTAGATCTTAAAAAAGAAAATTTTGAAAAAGAATTGAAATTTGAAAAAGTAAATAATTTGCAAATTGATTATAAAAACAGTGCTTTTGAAACTGACGAAGATATTGAAGAGGAATTTTATCAAGAAAGTTTTTTAGAAGAGCAAAAAAAAGAAAATTTAGAACAAACAAAAGAACAAACAAAAGAAATTCTTGAAAAAGTTACAGATAAAAAAAATAAAAAAGAACCGAAAAAAAAAATCTTAACTGATGGAGAAATTGAAGATATTATTATTGATTTTGAATTTGAAAAAATGACAAAAGAAGAAATTAAAAATGCTATTGAATTTAATTTTTCTAAAATTGAAAACTTATATGAATATAGAAAAGAAATAAAAGATATTTTAATAAAAAATTATTGCAAAGATAATTTAGAAACAGAAAAAACAATTGATGACGAATTTTATGAACTTTTGCCAAAACTTGAAAATGAAATGGTTAAAAAAGTTTTTGAAAAATCTTTTCAAACAGATAAAGAAAAAGCATTAAAATTATTAAAAAATAAATTAGGAGTTAATTAATTATGAACGATTTAGTATTATCATATAGTAGTTTGAACGATTTTATATTATGTCCGAAAAAATTTAAGTTACAATACAAAAACAAAGCTGAATTAAAAAAAATTCAAAAAAGTGGTTTGTTAAATGAAGGTTCTTTTCAACACAAATTTCTTGAAGATTATGTAAAACATTGTATAAAAAATAATTTTGAAACAGATATTTCATATTTTAATGAGTTATTTGAAAAAGTATTAATTGATTTTAAAGTTGTTTTAAATCCAAAAGAAATAGAAGATTGCAGATATATTTTAAGAAAATGGGTTGAAAATAATATTGTTGAAAAAAATACTATTACAGAACAATTTATAACAATAACAAAAGAATTAGAGAGTGTTACATATTTTGATAAAAAAGCTTTTTTTTGTGGAATAATTGACAAAATAGTAGAATATGAAGATGAAATACATATTATTGATTACAAAGGCGGTTGGAGTAAAGAAAATGATAGCTTTCAATTAAAATGTTATTCACTTTTATATTTAGCTTTATCAAAAAAATATAATAAAAAAATAAGAATATTCTTTGATTATACTAGATTCGGATTTAAAGAAGAAATAAAAATTGATGAGTTCGATTATTTAGAAACTATTAGATTACTTGAATATTATTATGATAAAATTACAAATATGATTAATGGCAAAGAACAATTTTATGAATTTTCAAACGATTATTGTGCTTATTGTATGTTTAAAAATCAATGTTTTAAAAATTTAGTTGGTGAAGATAACGAAAAAATAGATATAACTGACATTACAAAATTTGAAAAAAATTTCTTTTATTTAGAAAGTGTTGTTTCTCAAATGAAAGAAAGTTTAAAAACTTATTATAAAAACAACGGTGATATTTTTTTCAAACATGGTTTATGGACAAACAAAGAAACAGAAGAATTTAAAATATTAAATGATGAAGCATTTTTTGAAACTTTAAAGTTAGCAGGTTTAAATCCTTTTAGTTTTTATGCTGTTACTAATACAAATATAAAAAAAGCATTAAATCATAAAAAAATGAGCGATTTTAAAGAATTACTTGAAGAAATGATACAAACTAATAAAAAACTTTCTTTTGAATTTGTAAAAGATTTAAAATCATTAAGAATTGAAAAAGATTATGAAGAAAATATTAAAGAAGATATTGAAAAAGAAAATATTGAAAACATAAACGATAAATTTTATGAGTTTGTTTGTGATTGGTTATTTGAGCAACACAATATTTTCAAAAATAAAAATATTGAATTAAATAAAAATATGATTTTTGAAGGTATAGACGATTTTATTGAAAAAAATAAAAAAGATTTTAAAGGAGCTGAAATAAGTGTTGTAAAAACAAAAATGGCTTTAGTTTGTGAAAAATTTGTTTATATTCCAAAAACAAACGATGTTTTTGAAGAATTTTTATCTTTAATTTCTCTTTTTCCAAATTCTGAAGCTATTAAAAAAGATTGGATAAATAAATATAACGAAAATAAAGATGAAACTTATGAAAAAGCTATTAAAAAAGCAAAAGAATTAAATTTATTAGGAGAATAAAAAA
>CAYRGR010000001.1:11140-14069 GCA_964423755.1 uncultured Candidatus Peribacteria bacterium | reverse complement strand
GCAAAGAATTTAAAGATTTATTGAAGAAAAAGTTTGACTTAAATTAATGGAGTAATAAATGCCAATATTTGAATACAAATGCAAAAATTGTGATCTAATAATAGAAAAAGTATTATTAACTAACAAACAAATTATAAAATGCCCTAATTGCAATAGTAATTCTAATAAGATTTATTCTAAATTTGAAACAAGACATTCAAGTGACAGTATAAGAAATAAAGATAAAAAAACAACTAGTAACGCACCAATGTAGTAACTAGTAACGCACCGATGTAGTAACTAGTAACGCACCAGTGAAATTATTCATAATATTATAAATATAAGTTTTTGTGAACTAGTAACGCACCGATGTAGTAACTAGTAACGCACCGATGTAGTAACTAGTAACATGCTATAATATAAATATAATATATAAATACAATCTAAAAATAAAAAATATAAATAAAATATAAAATTTTATAATTTCAAAAATTTTGATTTTTATTTTATATTTCTCTTGACATTTTTATATATTTATATTACAATATTTATATATAAAAATGTCAAGAAAGGAGTAAAAAAATTATGAAAAAAACAATTCTATTTTCTGTTGATGAAAAAACTTATTATGAGATTAAAAAAATAGCATTAGAAAAAAAGATGTCTTTAAAAGATTATTTTTTAAATGCTATAAAAAAAGATTTAGGAATTGAAAATGGAAAAAAGATATATTAATTTTGAAAATATAAATTTGTAATAATTTATTACCAAATAATTACAAATTTATATTTTCAAAATATGTTTCATATATCAATTACAAGCAAATTATAAAGTAGGTAATTATGGATTTAACTTATAAAGTAATTCCAAATTTTTTTTTATATGATAAATATATAATGTCAGATTTTAAGACTTTTAATCTTTTTTTTTATTTATTTAATAAATTTTACTATGCTGATACTGAATTAATAAAAAAAAATACTTTTGCAATATCTCAAAAAAATTTATGCGAAGAATTAAATAATTATTATAAAAAAATAAATTATACTGAAAATCAAGTTAAAAGAATTTTAAGTGCTTTTTTGAAAGAAAATGTTTTAAAAATAGCTGGACAAATAAAAATTAAAGAATCTAATTATAAATCAACTAATATTTATGCCCTTTCAGATAAATATCAAGAAATTTACGATAAAATACTAGGAATAAATGAAAAAACAACAAAAACAACATTTGAACCAACTATTTCTAAAAAAGAAAAAGTTGAAATAAAAGAAAAAGTCGATGATCAAAAAGACTTTTTAAAATCTATTCCTCAAATATCTGAAAATGATTTTTCAAATAATTTTGAAGAACAAATTTATGAGCTTTATGAACTTTATGAAAGTCAACTAAAAATAAGAGCTTTCAAAAATATAAAGAATAATTTGATAATAAAAGAATGCTTAAATAATTATTCTTTTGAAGACATAAAGCTAATGTTAATAGCCACAAGAGTGCAAATATATTGCGAAGCGAGTTATAAAAACCCATGTGGCACATTAAAAACAATTTATGGCAATAGTGGCGTTGAATACGATCCGAAAAGCAAAAAAAATAATTGGTTGAGTATTCAACATATTTTTAATAGCGATAATATAGAAAAAACACTATTATTTTTAAAGAATATCTACGAAATGGGATATTCACAAATAAGTGAAGAAGAAAGGAGGCTATTTAATAATTTTATGAATGTTAATAAAACTACTAATCAGGAAGTAGTTGAAGATTGGAAATACGAAGATGATGATGAAATACCAATACCATTTTAATAAATTGGAGGAAACAATGTTAAATATAGCAGTTAATATACACATAATTAGAGATAAAATAAAAGAATTAGAACATCAAATAAAATTTTATGAAAATTCAATTAAAGTTTTAGAAAAATATGAAGCATTAGAACGCAATTTTAAAATTTTAGATAGTATTAATCAAAAAATAATTAAACAAAATGAAGAGCTTTTAACACAAAATCAAGAACTATTAAAAAAACTTGGCATTGACGCAGATTTTACGATTGTAAAAAGTGAGGTATAATGGAACAAATAATGAATAAAATATTAGGAAAATTTAATTTTCCTAATATTGAATGCGATTGTAAAATATGTGGAATAAAAACAAACAGTGGTATTTATCTTCCAATGCTTAACAAAAATCTTGAATATTGTCAAAATTGCCAAGTAAACGAAAGAGAAATGATATTATTAATGGAAAAATATCAAGAAAATCAAAGCATTTTGAAATATAATACAAAATATACGAATAATAGAATGATAATCACAAATAACAGTGAAGAAATAAATTATTTTATTGACAACAAAATTTTTCATAAACTTTTCGTTGAAATTTGTAAAGATGAAAGCAAAATGTTTTTGATTGTAGGTGCAGAAGAAAAACTAAAAATTATCTATTATTTTCTTTTGAAAAGATATTTAAAATTTTGCTTTTTTGATTATATTGACTTGAAAGACTTTCAAAATAAGCATTATGGAGTTGATATATTAGTTATAAAAGCAAATGACAATCAAGTTCAAGAGGCAGTAGAAAAAGCACACGGCAGGTTATATTATACTAAAAAAACATTTATATTATCAGAAGATTTTAAAAACAAAGGCGAAAAAGATTCAGATATAACAAAAATACAAAAATATTATTTAAATGAAAACAATATAATAAAATAATTAGGAGAAATTTTAAATGGATGATAAAAAATTAATTGACAGATTAATAAAAAATAACACATCTGACGAAGAAGCTTTAGGTTTTATTTTTAGTAATTATATTGATATAGGAGGTAATTTAGTTGGTTTGACAGTTAAAAACGCTATAAAAGCAGGTAAATTATTAAGAGAATACGATAAAATGAAAAATGATAGCAATGATTTATCAATAGAAAATAAAAATTTAAAAA
>CAYRGR010000001.1:0-11040 GCA_964423755.1 uncultured Candidatus Peribacteria bacterium | reverse complement strand
CAAAATTTAAAAGATGATATTACTGTTTTATTAATAGAAAATGAAAAACTGGAAAGATTAAAAAAAATTGAAGAAATAAAAAATATTCACATAGAAAAAAATTATAAAAGCAAAATTAAGTATTTAAAATATAAAATTACAGATGAAATTGAAAAAATTCAAATTATATTAAAAGAAACGGAGGAATAAAAACAATGGCATTAAATAAAGTAATTTTAATAGGTAGATTGACAAAAGATCCTGAACTAAGATATACAGCAAATGGAACTGCTACATCTAAATTTACTCTTGCAGTTGATAGAGATTTTAGTAAAGAAAAAGAAAAACAAGCTGATTTCATAAATATAGTAGCTTGGAAAAATTTAGCTGAAAATAGTTCTAAATATTTACAAAAAGGTTCAATGGCTATGATTGAGGGTTCTATACAATCAAGAAGTTATGAAAATGCTGAAAAAAAGAAAGTTTTTGTAACAGAAGTAGTTGCACAAAATGTTCAATTTTTAGACAAAGTAAAAAAAAATGAAATTAACATTGAAGAAGACAACGAAGAAATACCATTTTAATTAATTCTATATACTTTTTAGCTCGATGAAATATTTTTTTGATATTTTTATCGAAGAAAGAAAAAAACGAGCTAAAAAGTATGTTATTTTAATTTTAAAATAAATAAATGAGGTTTAATTATGATAAAATTTAGAGTTGATTCAAAACCATGTTCTACAAATGTAATATCAAGGCATTTTGTTATGAAAAACGGTAAATCTGCAAGTTATAAAAATCAAATTGCAAATTACTTTGAAGAATTAGTAAAATACAAAATGATAAAAGAAAACATTCGACAAATCCAATTTGAAAAATATGAAGTTAATCTTTTTTTTGGATATTCTCATGCTAATACTGATCTTGATAATTTAGCTAAAAATGCGATTGATTCTATTACACAAAATAAGAAAAAAGAAAAAATATGGTATTTGATAGAAGATGATAATAAAATTTTTAAGATTGTTCTTGAAAAAATAAAAGTGAAAAGAGGCGATGAGTTTACAGAATTTACAATAAAAGAATATAAATAGGGAAATATAAAACTGGTGGAATAATGGATCAAAAGCAACAAAGAGATATTTAAAAATAATTGAGATTAATAAAAATCAAATAAAAAATAACTTAATAAAAATTAAAGATTTTGAAGAGAAAATAGAAAAAATCGATAAATATCTAAACAAGGAGATATAAAAATGGAATATAAAGAAAAATTTTATGTTATTATTCAAGAGGAAAAATTTGAAAGCAATAATAAACTTATAAAATATTTAGAAAAAGGTTATGCACTTAAATCGGAATTACTTAAATGTTTTATTGAATCAGCTAAATATGAAGAAGTTAAAAAATTTAAAACTTTAAATGGAGCAAAAAATATTTTGAATTATATTAATACAAAAACAAATTTAAGTTATACATATAAAATTTTTGAAATAATACAAGATTTTAGAGTAATAAAAAAAATTAGTTAATAAGGAGGAAAACAATGAAAAGTTTAATAATTCTATTAATAATATTAGGCATTATTGAAGTGCTTGATAGATATGTAGCAAGTTATGAGGAGAGTAAAAAAGATGAATAACAAAAAATATAAAAAATGCTATGCTGAATATTTTTATGAAAAAAATTACACTTGTATTGAAAAATATAAAGATAAAAAGTATGAAACTTGTGGTTTTTGCGAAAAAGAAGATATAAAATGTTTTTTTGAAGATAAAAAAAATTTTGAATGTTCATTAAAAAATAATGAATAAGGAGAAAAAACAATGAATAACACTTGTAAACTAATAAAAGACGATAAATATATTAGAAATTTAGAAATAAAAAATAATGATCTACAAAACAAAATTGGAGAATTAGAAAGAACGATTGAAAGATTAGAAGAAAAACTTGATGAAATTATTGCATCGATAGGTTGGGGAAATTAAATAAAATTAAAAAAGGAGAACAAAAATAATGAATAATGAAAAATATTATAATTGCGTGTTAAAAATCGATAATCACAAAAAAGTATTTTGTAAACAAGAAAACTGTTGTTTTATCGATAAAAGAGATGAGTTAACAGAAGAAAAAGAAGGATTGAAAATACAAAGATGTAACGATAATAAAAGTCGTGATCTTGACAATGTTGATTGGCAATATTTGATTATTGGTGAGGTGTAAGAATGCAAGAGCAAGTAATTATTTTAAAATTAGGTTTAGATTATAGTTTTATACCATTTTTTTTACCAATATTTATTATTATAGCATTTATATTATTAAATATATATTCAGATAAAAACAATAAGGAGTAAATAATGAAAGTAGGTATAATCGATTCTGATTTACTAGATAATGGAACTAAACACCCTAATTTAGCTTTAATGAAAATAAGTTCATATTATAAAAATAAAGGTTTTGAGACTAAATTATTAGAAGATTATAATAATTTAGATAATTATGATAAAATATATTTATCAAAAGTTTTTTCATTTACTAAAATACCAATTAATTTATCATTATATCCAAATATTGAATTTGGAGGAACTGGGTTTTATTTTGATAAAGCTCCTGATTTACCTTATGAAATTGAACATCAAAAGCCTGATTATAATCTATATGATGATTATATAAAAAAAGAACTTCAAAGAGGAATAAAACAAAATAAATTTTCAAATTACTTTGATTATTCTATTGGCTTTGCTACTAGAGGCTGTTTTAGAAAATGTGAATTTTGTGTTAATAAAAAATATAACACTGTTATTAGACATTCAAAAATTAGTGAATTTTTTGATGCTTCTAGAAAATATATATATTTATGTGATGATAATTTTTTAGGTTATAATAAATGGAATGAAGTTTTAGATGAGTTAGAAGAAACAAATAGACCCTTTCAATTTAAACAAGGTCTTGACCTAAGGATTATGACTGATGAAAAAGCTGAAAGGCTATCAAAAATGAAGTATAAAGGTGAATTTATTTTTGCTTTTGATTATATTAAAGATAAAACTATTATTGAAGACAAACTTATTTTATGGAAAAAATATTCAAATAAAATTGCAAAATTATATATATTATGTGCGTATGATTCACAAGATTCAATTGATATTGAAAATACTTTTGAAAGAATTAAAATATTGATGAAATATAAATGCTTACCTTATATTATGCGATATGAAACTTATAAAAATTCAAAATATATAGGTATTTATATTAACTTAGCAGCATGGTGTAATCAACCTAATTTTTTCAAGAAAACAAGTTTTAGAGAATTTTGTGAAGTGAATGGTGTTAATAGTTCTACTTATAAATATATGTTAAATTTTGAAAAAGATTATCCCGAAATTGCTAAAAAATATTATGATTTAAAGTTTGAAAATAATGATAAGGAGTAAATTAATATGAAAGAAATAATAAAATTTTTGACTTTAGAAACAAAAAATTTAGATTATATAAAAATTTCTTTTTCTGCAAATAATATTGAATTTAAAAAAGAAAATAAGTTTGTTCAATACAACATAAAAAAAGACGAGGCAAAACATTTTGGAAATCGTGGTTTATATGAATTAGATTTTAGAGGATTTAAGTATTTTGATAGTTCAAAAGAAGTTGTAAAAGAATTGAAAAAGATTTTGGAGGGATAGATGAGAATAAATCAAAAAGTATTAAATTTTTATTATCAATTAAAAAATTATTCAGATAGTAAAACAAAAGTTTTAGTTTGTTTAACTAAATATGATGACAAAGAAAAAATAAATAAAAAATATTTTGAATTATTTAATGAAAATATAAATAATTGTGTTGAATTTCAAGAATATAAAGAAATAAAAATATAGATAAGGCGAAATTATGTTAGAAAAAAAGAGTATGCTAAATTAATAACATACTCTAAATGAATATTGGATTTTTTGGCAAAATGAAAATTAAAACTCTTCTTTTATCCTTATAGACATGTCAATATCAAAATTTGCTGTTGAAACTGCCGAAAATGTTATTGTTTCATTTTTCAAAAAGTCTATTCCTAAATTACTTAAATCTATTTGTTTTGAATCACTTTTAGCAAATGAAAATGATTGTAAAATTGAACCTGCCCCTATTTCAACAGTTGTTCCTGATGTATCAAGCATTAAAGATGATGAACCTTTATTAATATATGAAAAGTTTTGAGTCCCACCAATACTTGCATTTTTATAAATATTAATTTTTATTGTCTTTGTTCCCTCTGTTGCGGCACTAAGCAAAATAAGTTTAGATAAAACATTATTTGTTATATCATTTATTTCATCTGTTATTTTTAATGTTAATATATTTGTTTCAATATTTGCTGTAACAGATTTAGCATTTGTAGCAGTTTGAAATCTATCTCCAGCATCTTGACTTGCTCCGTCTGTTATACCAGCACCCCAACTTGCAGTAGATAATTCAATTGTAAGATCAACTTCACTTGTTTTTTTAATTATGCAAAATCTAATTGGCAAAACTGGATTATTAATATGAGTTCCGCCGTGTGTATTTGCCCAATCAATTCTATGAAAATTAATCCATTCACCACTTTCAGAAAGCACTTCAAAAAATACATTTGCAACACCTAAATATCCGAAAGTTATTCTGAATACATTAAAACTACTTATATCAATATTAAATTTTGATATACCAGTTCCATCGATTTTATCTTTGTTAAAACTCGATTGTGGATAAAACTCGACTTGACCTCTTTTTTTTCTGAAAACTCCAAAAACTTCATTTGACAAACCAATTGCAAAACCGTCGTTACCTGTGCATAATCCTGCAGTTTGTTTTATTTCTGTTGTAATTTCTTGAGTAATTGAGCTCCAATAATCTGTAAATTTAGCAGTAAAATAAGCATAGCATTCATGTCCGGGTCTATATCTAACTGCTTTTTTTGTTTTAAATTCTACTGTTCCCTCAACTGTTCCACTTGCTGACCTTAAAATAGCAATTGGGCTATCGTGTTCAATTGTTCCTGAACCTGTAAGCGTGTAAACTGTTTCATAAGTTGATAAGTTATATTGAAATTGAACGCTTATCATATCTTTTCTAATTGCTGTTATTGATTCACCAAAAACGCTATTATTTGAAGTTTTGCCGCTTGGGTCAACAACTTGAACTCTTAAAGATTGATTTTTATCCTCACCGGCTTGTCTAATAACCCCGATCAAACTTTCTTTTGAATACCCAAAAACTTTTGAAGTATTTAAAAATAAAAATAAAATAAAGATTAAAGTAATAAAAATTTTTGTAAATTCGTTTCTTAAATTCATAATTTTTTTCTCCTATTATTAATTTTGTAATGTTGAACTCGCTTTTAATACCATAATTTCAATAAAACTTGTGTCTTTTGTTGGCATTCTCACCCTTTCACTTGTGCCACTCATAAATTCATTTTCAAATAAAAATTTTTCTCCAATTAGTTCAAATTCAAAAATGCCTTGTTTGCCTTTAAATTCCTCTTCATCAATAACCCATATTATTTCGCCATTAGTTGCACTTGTTAATTCAATATCTGTTTTTGTAATCCATTCAGAATTATTTTTATCAGTTTTTTTTCTATAATTAATATACATTATTCCTGTTTCTGTAAAAAAATCGGTTAAATCATAAGGTGTATTGTCGTCATTAACTATTTTTAAACTTATTCTCTCATTTGCATTTGCTTTTATTGTTTTCATACTATCACCTCGATATAATTGTTATCCATTTTAACTTGAATTTGACTAACAGACGGTATTTTTCCAGTTGTCATTGTTATATAATTGTTAATACTATCAGAAATCGGAGTAAATTTTAAAAATTCTGTTTGAAAACCAAGTTTTTCAACTAATATTGTAATTTCTGTTGTTGAATATTGCAAAAAAAGATCAAAATAATAATCAAAACTTACATAATCTTTGTCCTCTAATTTATATTCTAAATTCTTTAATTGATTATTATAAATATCTTTGAAGTATGCTCTATATTGATACAATTCAATTGTAATTGTTTTATAATCTTCAGTTTCTTTACCTTCATTATCTGTAATTTTCAAATATATATCAATTTCAGAACCATCATTATAATCAAACTCAATAACTTTTTCTTGCACCGCTTCGAGCAGTGTTCCGTAACTCCCTTGTGCTATTTCAATATAAGAACCACCGTTAATTTTATACTCTGCTTTTGCAATTGAACCGTCTGGATCATTAAAAACAGTATCAAAAAACGGTTTAAAATTAGCTTGTTTGTCTTTTGAAGTAAGATCTGAACCGATTATTAAGTTTGGTGGTTGATTACTGTCAAAACCTGTTATTGCTTGACTAATCAAAATAGATTGGTCGCCGTCAGAAATAAAAAATCTTCTATATTTAATTTGATTGTTTGTTGTATCTAAACTTGATAAATTAGCATTTAGAGTTGTTGCAGTGTTGTAATTCGTTCCTGTCCCGTCTGTTGCAGTCCATTCTGAACCATTCCAATATAACCAAGTTGCACCGTCGTCTATTGAAACATTGTAACCGATTAAGCCTGAACCGATAACACTATGAGAGAAGTTTTGAAACTCTAAAATTGGATTGTTTACTAAACTTACGGCATTTGTAATATAAGGTTTGTCTGTGAAATATTTTGTTTGTTGTAGATTATATATAAATTCTATTTCTTCGATTTCTAAAAATGTATTTTCAAAAAATAAAATTTCATCTAAAAAACCATTGCAATTAAATGGGGATGTTAAAGCAAAATAAGAAAAAAAATTAAAAGAATCATCAATAGCATTTACAGATAAATCAAAATTTGCTGTCGATAAGATATTTATTGCTAATATATTATTTATAAAAACTTTAAAGTTACATAAAGAATCGTTAATTCTTTCCTTTTGAATTACAAAAAAATAATAAACATTTGTTTCCAAAGTGAAATTATTTGTTTGTAAAATAGTTATAACTCCATTAATGTGTTTTGCAAAAACAATTTGAGTATCATTTAATCTATAAAATATAAATCCATTATTGCCAGAATTAACTTTTCTGTATTGAAAAATATTACCTCTTGATGTCGCACCATTTCCAAAAACTATAAATTTAGACCAAAAACAGAAAGAAAAACTTCCGTAAGCTGTTAATTGTTTTATTATTCTTACCATATTTCCAACACCATTATTTCCAGCTGTAGAATTTGTGTTTTCTATAAATAAACAATGACTTCCTAATCTGTTATTTATATTATCAAACTGGATTGTATTTCCAGTTTGTAATGTTACTGTAATTAGATTGTTATTTCCACTTTCATCTTCAAAACTATTATTTAAATGACATAAAGATTTTACAAAATTCTTCTTAGGCCAAAAGTCAGTCATTCTGTATTCGGTAGTCTGCAAAGCAAAATTAGGATTATTAAAAACTATCTTCCCTTCATTGCTTTTAACATAATCACTTTCATTATCAAATAGTTCTGTAAATTGACTCATAATCTTTTCCTTTTTTAATCTTCAATATATTTTTTAAATTTATAAAATTGATCTTCTTTTCTTTTCGTTCTTTTGTTTTTTTGCTCTTCTTCAAACTTTTTTTGTTCAATTTCAAATATTTTTTCTTCAAAATCTTTCACAATACTTTCATAAATATTTTCAAAAACATCTTTTGAAATTTTTTCTTTTTTTTTTAACTCTTCATTTTCTTTTTCTATTTTTTTTATTTTTTCTTTATTTTCTTCATTTTCTTTTTCTAAAATAAATAATTGTTGTATTTTTTCTAATATAAAACTTGAATTTAAATTATAAAAACTTTCAATAGATTGTTTTATATAATCCTCAAAATATTTTTCAAAACTATTATAATTTTTAAAATAATTATTTTTATTGTTAATTTCTATTATTAAATTTTCATAATCTCTATCAAAATTAACTGTATTATTATTTATAATTAAATATAATTTTTCTTTATTATTTTGAATGAAGTTTTTCAAGCAATAATTTTTAAATTTTTTTGTTTCTTTAATATTTTTTATAAAATTTCTATAATTTTCAATATCAGAACTAAACATAATCTTCTCCTTATTAATTAAAATTTTTATATTGTTTTGAAATTCTATCAATAATATCGATTATTTGACAATGCCAACTTTCTTTTGTTGAATATCCATCTTGGTTTAAATAAAGGGCTATAATAGAGCAAAAAAAAGAATTATTCAAATTATCTTTATAAAAATAAATAGCATTTCTTGTTTTGTAATATATCAAATTGTTCATTATTCTATTACAAATATATTCAAAACCTTCTTCAACACTATCAAAATTAATAAAAGAATCATACACTTCAATAGAATTTTGTTCTTTATCAAATTCAATAGTTTTATGAATATATTTCTTAAATTTCTCTTGTTTATGCCATTTTGCATTGAAAAAATTATTATGATCGACACTTTGTTTTTCTTTTCCCCACCCTGTTTCTAATGCCGCAATTGACATTAATAAAAGTGCAGGAATATTATATTTATCTTGCATTTTGTAAGATATTTCTTTTATACTGTCTATAAATTCACTGTTTATTTTCCAATTATTCATTTTAAACCTCAAAATGATTAGCAAATTTTTCTTCAATTAAAAATAATATTTTTCTTTTATAATCTTTTATTCTATGTTCAGACACACTTTTAAAATCAATATTTTTTAATAATGTTTTATTTTTTGTTATAACCTTTTCTTTTTCATTAATATCATAAGTAAAATCGTCGTTTAGTATTATTTCTTTTCCAAAATGTCTATATTCTCCAAAAAGTCTGCTAATAAAGCTACTAGATGGCAAAAGATTAACTATATCTTTATCGTTTATTACTCTTGTTATTCCATCAATATTATATTTTTCAGCACCATTAAAATTAGTAAATTTAGGAGATCCAAAAGTTATAACTTTATTTGAATTAAATCCATTTTTTTTAAATTTTAAAAACAAAAGAATGGCAATTGAACCACCTAAAGAATGTCCGAAAAAGTTTAATTTATAATTTTTATATTGTTTTATAATTTTCATTAGATCGTCATAAATAGCATTAAAAAGCTTTTTAATTCCAAAATGAATATAAATTTCAAGTCCTTTGTCGAAAGTTTTAAAATACATTAAATTGTCGATCCAATTCGATTTATTATTAGAACCTCGTATTGCAATATTTACATTAAAGTTATTATCAAAATTTATGTAATAATAAACATTGTTTATCGTATTTTCATATATTTTTTCAATATAGTTTTTTCTTTCATAAGTCTCTTCGATCAAAAATAAACTCTCTTTTAATTCAATAAAACTCATTTTTGACCTCTATTTGTTATCAGTATTATATTTAATCTCACACAAAATGGAAATTAAATCATACTCTTTGCTGTTACTTTTATGTTCTATTATATCTAATGTATCATTTTTAAAATCTATTGCTAAAACAGTATTAAGAAACACTAATTTTGCTTGTTTTGTATCTTTATAATATTTTACAACAACATTAGATTTTTCGTAAAAATAAAATTGATTAAATTCTATAAATTTTAATTTTTTTATATTCTCTTTAATGTCTATTATAAATTTTTGTATTTGTTTTGTTTTATCCTCATTTATCAACACCTCAAAATCATCTTTTACAATCTCTTCTTTAATCTCTTCTTTAATTTTTTTTGCCATTTCTCACCTCATTATTTTGTTTTGCTATTCTACTATTTTTAATTATATCTGCCACTATTTCGCCCAATTCCAACATTTTTATTTTTGTTTGTGATAATCCAATATGTATTATTTCACTCATCTTCTAACCTCTTCTTATATTTTTTATTTCATTGTTTACTTCAATCAAGAATTCTTTTATTTTATCTAAAACATCATTAAAGTTCTTACTATTATTTTTTATCATGTCAATTTCATTAATCACCTTATCAATTCTTGAGAAAAAGTCATATTTCTCGCTTTTTGAACTATCAATTATAAAAGTTAATTGTTGTATTATTTTTTCAAAATCTTTTTGATTATCTGCAATATTTTCAATTAGAGAGTCTTGAACTTTACGATATTCATTTGATTGACAAGGATGATATAAATCCTTTTTAAATTCTTCACAAAAATTAATGAATAATTTTTTTATCTCAATTTCAAGATCTTTTTTATTATCTTCAATCTTTTTTTCAAATTTCTTAATTGTCTTTTCAAAAATATAAAAAGTGATTGGGAGTATAGTTAAAAGAAAAAATATAGTTATAAACTTGTCGGCAGTAGGCAAATTTAAAAATAATTCAAGTATTTTAATCAATTTGTAACTCCTATTTTTTTCTTTTAATTATACAATATTTATAAAAAAATAACAATTGTTATTCTAAATAAGTAGGTAAATTTGTAAATTCAGTTTTTAAAACATCAATAAAATTAATAAAACTTTGTAAATCAGATAAACTTGGAACAGAATCACTTTTTAAAATTCCTTCAATTGTTAAATCAAATTCAAAAGCTCTATATTCATTACTTGAAGAACCACCATATCCCCAAAATTGGATTTCAGTTATTTCATAATTATCGTTATAATAAAATCTTAATTCGGCTTGATCACTGTTATCACTATCTTTTATATTTATTGCATAATAAGTCGTATTATCTGTAAAGCTAACAGTTGTTTGTCCTACTACTATTGGAGATATAGTTTTAAAACTTCCATTCTCATATAAAGTTAAAAGAGATGAAATAACTGTTTCGGGTATTAATATAGTTCCGTTATTTGCAATTGCAACCTTTAAATTATTAATAACTATTTTCTTAAAAAAAACTTCACTAATTCTAAAAGCACTTTCTAAAGCTTGTTTTAATGTTCCACCACCTGCCGAACCTGTATTATTTATAGAACTCATATCGGTCCAAGTTGTGCCGTATTCTTGACCTTTTGAGCCTATTATTCCAGTAAGCCCATTGCCTGTATTAACTCTTATTGTTTGATATAATAATAACGCTCTAACTAAATTAGTATTGTCATAAAGTGCTTGACCTTGTATTTCTCTTGCGT